>JAESTD010000112.1 GCA_016763755.1 Mucilaginibacter sp. | reverse complement strand
GACGATTGTGATCTGATACGATCAAATTGTCCAAACCAGGTTGTTACCATCCTCGGGTACACTCATGGCAACCGTAAAACCTAAGATTTTGTAGAACTCGACAGTGGCAGTAATATCGCTGACAAAAATGTTGGGAGATAATGATTCCATGCAATTTTTAATTGTGCAGTAAATTTATGATTTACCTGCCCGGTACCAAATAAACATTTATACCTTCGTTTAATGATAAGCAATCGCTCATTCACTAATTCAAACATTCACTCATTAAATAATATGGGACAACTGATAAATGATTTTGAAGCCTATCGTACTAAAATGAACGACAGGATAATGGAAACTGCCAACACCAACATTAAACGCTTTTTTGCATTAGACACCACTACCTACGCAGATGGTGCACTTGATGTAAAAACCAAGGAGATGCTGGGTCTGGTAGCTTCAATGGTACTCCGTTGCGACGATTGTATCAAATACCACCTCGGCAAATGTCATGAAGCCGGCGTAAAGCATGATGAAATGAACGAAGTATTTATGATAGCCAACCTGGTTGGTGGCTCTATCGTGATACCGCATTATCGTAGGGCTGTTGAATATTGGGATGAGTTGAACGGAGTTGGCAGTTTGTAGTTACCAGTTTGCAGCCACCCGTCATTGCGAGGTACGAAGCAATCTCTTAAAGCAAATCACGTAAGTAAGGTGTATACTTGTCCTAAAGAAAATGCTTATCTTAGGGTAAACCTGAAACCTATGCGTAAGCCATCCATCAGCCTGTACATTCCGGTAGATCTTGCCGCTGTTTGTTCGATAGCGTTTGTAACGCTGCTGCTTTATTTGAGTATGGCCCGGCCTAAAATAACAGAGCCTGTTAAAATAGATATGCCCGAAACATCCGGTTACCGATGTATCCTTGATGGCTTGGGGGGCGCGACAGTGTTAATGGGCGAAAACAAGGTTTTCCTCAGCATACCCGATACAGTAAAGGAGGGCGTATTTAAACGTGTAGGAGCATTGCAGAAAACAACTTTCACTGCAGCGCAAACTGCCCGCTTTAAGCAATTACAATTTATCGGAACAAGCCCGAAAAACATCAATAGGAATAATATTCCCGCAGCCGGTTTAAGCAGTAATGGATTGGCAGAATGGATACAAATTGCCGAAAGAGAATACCAAACGATATACAACCGCCCGATGCGGATAAGCATTCAGGCTGATAAAGCCACGCCTTACACCGAGATCAAAAAAGTGATAGCTATTCTGCAGGATCAGGGCATCAATAAATTACTGTTTATAACAGCCACAAGAAATTCAAATAATGACTAAAGACTTAACAAGATGCACCTGGTGCGGCACCGACCCGCTTTATATGGAATACCACGATAAAGAATGGGGTAAAACCATACATGACGATAAAACATTTTTTGAGTTTTTAACCCTTGAGGCTGCGCAGGCAGGCCTGAGCTGGATCACCTTATTGCGCCGCCGCGAAAATTATAAAAATGCTTTCGCGGGCTTTGACGTAAAAAAGGTAGCGGCATTTACCGACGCCGACAAAGAACGCTTGTTGAACGATGAGGGTATTATCCGTAACCGTTTAAAGATCAGCTCAGCCATACGCAACGCGCAGTTGTTTATTGATATCCAAAAGGAGTTTGGTTCGTTTGATAAATATCTGTACAGCTTTATGCCCGATGGTAAACCCATAACCGGCTATACCGGCCCGCATGTAAGCACGCCCGAGTCTGACACGATAGCTAAAGACATGAAAAAGCGTGGTTTTAAATTCTTCGGTACCACTATATGTTACGCCTTTATGCAAGCCACCGGCATGGTAAATGACCATGTGCCTGAGTGCTCGTTTAGGTAAGAAAGTGTTGGCCTAAGTACGATTCCTTCTTAGGGGAAGGAGAAGGAAGGGGTTATTCGCGTGTAGAAACCCCTCCTTGCCCCCCAAGGGAGAGAACTATTTAATCGTTCGATATTAACCCCATGAAATTGTACTTTTGATACATCGATGAGATCCTTAATACATCGGTGAAAGCAGCTAATAATAATGAAAAAGCTATTCCTTTTAGATGGTATGGCCCTGATATACCGGGCTCATTTTGCGTTAAGTAAAAGTCCGCGGTTTACATCAGGCGGCTTAAATACATCGGCAGTAATGGGGTTTACCAATACCCTCCTGGATGTATTAAAAAAGGAAAAGCCTACCCACATGGCCGTAGTTTTTGATACCGATGCCCCGACCGAGCGGCATACCGACTACGAAGCCTACAAAGCCCACCGCGAGGCCATGCCCGAGGATCTGGCAAAAGCCCTGCCTTATATATTTAAAGTGGTGCTTGGCTTTAATATCCCATTGATCACATCCGACGGTTACGAGGCCGACGATATTATAGGTACTCTTGCCAAAAAAGCCGAAGCAAAAGGTTACCAGGTGTATTGTATGACACCCGATAAGGATTTCGCGCAGCTGGTATCAGAAAACATCAGGATCTACAAACCGGCCCGTATGGGTAACGATATGGAGATACTGGGTGTTGAAGAAGTTTGCAAAAAATGGGAAGTTGAGCGCGTTGAGCAGGTAATAGATATTCTTGGCCTTTGGGGCGATGCGGTGGATAACATCCCCGGCATACCTGGCATTGGCGAGAAAACCGCTAAAGCACTTATCAAACAATACGGCTCTATGGAGAACATCATTGCCCACAGCCACGAGCTGAAAGGTAAAATGAAAGAGAACGTAGAGACCTATGCCGAGCAGGGTTTATTATCAAAAAAACTGGCTACCATATTGCTGAATGTGCCTGTTGAGCTTGACGAGCAAGGCTTAGAGATGTGCGCACCAAGCAAAGATCTGCTGGAGCCGCTTTTCGCCGAGTTGGAATTCCGTACGCTTGGTCGCCGTGTATTTGGCGATGATTTCAGCATTACCGAAACCCGCGCCGTAGCCGTACAAACCGATCTGTTTGGCAACCCCGTTGCAGGTGGCCGCACCACGCTTACCGTTGAGGTGGAAGACATTTACGAACCACCTGCACCGGTAGAGATGAAGAACATCAACACCATTGATCACGAATACATTTTGGCCGATACATTTGAAAAACGCGCCGAACTGATCAACGTATTAAAGGCTCAAAAGCACATCTGTTTTGATACCGAAACTACCGGTACCGATGCCAATTTTTGCGAACTGGTAGGCTTATCGTTTGCGGTGAAACATCACCAGGGATGGTACGTTCCGGTTCCGGCTGATGAAGTTGAAACCAAAAAGATAGTAGCCGAATTTAAGCCTGTGTTTGAAGATGCCAGCATCGGCAAAACCGGCCAGAACCTGAAGTTCGACATCCTGATGCTGAAATGGTACGATGTTGAAATGAAAGGCGACCTGTTTGACACCATGATGGCGCATTATGTTATCGACCCGGATACCCGCCACAACATGGATATCCTGTCAGAAAATTACCTGAGCTACAAACCGGTTTCCATTACCGAGTTGATTGGGCCCAAAGGCAAAAACCAGGGCAATATGCGCGATGTGGAGATAGAGAAAATAAAGGATTATGCCGCCGAAGATGCCGACGTAACCCTGCAGCTCCGCACCATCTTTGAGCCAAAGATTAAAGAAGTTGAAGCAGAGAAATTACTCCACGAGATAGAGAACCCGCTGATCTACGTCTTGGCCGATATCGAGCACGAGGGCGTCCGCATTGATAACGACACCCTGCGCGAGTTTTCAAAAGAACTGGAAACCGATATTGCTAAACTGGAAAAAACAGTGTATGAAAAAGCCGGAGTACGTTTCAACATTGCATCGCCGAAGCAATTAGGTGAGGTATTGTTTGAGAAGCTTCTGCTTGATCCTAAAGCAAAAAAAACCAAGACTGGCCAATATCAAACCGGCGAGGATGTGCTTTTGGCCTTAGCTGCAAAAAGCGATATCGTAAGGGATATTCTTGATTTCCGCCAGTTACAAAAGCTTAAATCTACTTATGTGGATGCGCTGCCAACTATGGTTAACTCAAAAACCGGCCGTGTGCATACTTCTTACAACCAGGCAGTGGCGGCAACAGGTCGCTTAAGTTCAACTAACCCTAGTTTGCAGAACATCCCTATCCGTACCGAGCGCGGCCGCGAAGTGCGCAAGGCTTTTATTCCGAGGGATGAGAACCACATCATTGTATCTGCGGATTATTCGCAGATAGAGTTGCGCATTATTGCCGAAATAAGCAAGGACCCTAACATGTGCCAGGCTTTTATTGATAATGTGGATATCCATACCGCCACAGCTGCAAAAGTTTACGGTGTGGCTTTAGATGAGGTGGATGGCACACAACGTCGCAATGCCAAGGCGGTTAACTTCGGTATCATTTACGGGCAGTCGGCATTTGGTTTATCGCAAAACCTGGGCATCCCGCGTAAAGAAGCTGCCGATATCATTGAACAATATTTTGCGCAGTACCCGGGCATTAAGCAGTACATGAGCGATACCATGAACTCGGCCCGCGAAAACGGCTACGTAACCACTTTAATGGGCCGCCGCCGTTACTTGAGGGATATTAATTCGGCTAATGCTACGGTACGTGGTTTTGCTGAACGAAATGCCATCAACGCACCGATTCAGGGTTCGGCAGCAGATATGATCAAGATTGCCATGATCAACATTCACCGCGAGATGAAAGCCCAAAATATGCAATCAAAAATGACTATGCAGGTGCATGATGAGTTGGTTTTCGATGTTCTGAAAAGCGAGTTGGAGATCATGAAACCCATCATCACCGAAAACATGAAGAACGCTATTAAAACCGAAGTGCCGATAATGGTGGAGATAGGTACAGGGCTGAACTGGCTGGAAGCGCATTGATAATTTTAAGCAAAGTGATGAAGGGTTGCTCCTAACGGAGCACAGTCTTTTTCTTATATATTTTCTACAAAGCGGTAGTCCCTACGGGACAAATTTGGCAATGGATTTAAATAGATGATTAAGCCCAGAAAACCATCTTGCTTGCCATACCTCGTTAGAGGTTACCGCTTTGTAGCAGAAACAAATGCAGTAGATTTTGCCCCGTAGAGGCTACCCTCACTATTGAAATTTCTTAGACAGTAATTTTTCAATTGCATTTCTTCCCAATTACCCCCAATTTCGCAAGCCCGGTATTTTGAAAATTGCATCTGTGCAATCAATCAAAAACACTCGGCGAAATCATCATAAAATGGAATACAACATTAAAATAGCACAGGAACTTTCTGTTGGCAGCAAACAGGTGGCGGCAACTATTGCCCTGCTTGATGAAGGCGCAACCGTTCCCTTTATATCGCGTTACCGTAAAGAGCTTACCGGCAGTTTGGATGAGGTGCAGGTAGCCGCCATCCGCGACCGCGTACAACAATTGCGCGACCTGGATAAACGGCGTGAAGCCATCCTTAAATCGCTTGCAGATCTCGGCAAATTAACACCCGAACTGGAACAGCAGATCAACGGCGCCGAAACCATGGTGCTGTTAGAGGATATCTATCTGCCATACCGCCCAAAACGCAAAACCCGTGCAACCGCAGCCCGCGAAAAAGGCCTTCAACCATTAGCAGATGCCATCCTCGCCCAGAAAACATTCGACGTAGAAGACGAAGCCACTAAATATATAGATGAAGAAAAGGGTGTGAAAGACGCCGCCGAAGCTTTGGCCGGTGCCCGCGACATCATCGCAGAATACATCAGCGAGCATGCCGAAACCCGCGCCATGATGCGCCAGTTATTTACCGAGAAAGGCGTGTTTGAATCAAAAGTAATCCCCGGCAAAGAAGAGGCTGGCATTAAATACAAAGATTATTTCGATTGGACAGAGCCGGTTAAATCGGCACCATCACACCGTGTACTTGCCATGCGCCGCGGCGAAAAAGAAGAGATACTGTGGCTGGATATTAAACCAACCGAAGAGGATGCCATTGACCTGTTAGAGCGCGAGTTCATAAACGCCAACAATGCTGCTGCAGCCCAAATGAAACTGGCTGTTGCAGATGGCTACAAGCGTTTATTGAAACCATCAATGGAAACCGAGATCCGCCTATTCACCAAAAAGAATGCCGACGAAGAAGCTATCCGCGTATTTGCAGAGAATGCACGTCAGCTTTTATTGGGCGCACCGCTTGGTCAAAAACGAATGATGGCTATTGACCCGGGCTTCCGTACGGGTTGTAAAGTGGTTTGTTTGGATGAGCAGGGTAAATTGTTAGAGTACACGGCCATATTTCCGCATATCGGTGCCGGCCAGGCTCGCGAGGCGGAGAAAACTGTTGAGCACCTGTTTAAAAAATATGATATAGAAGCCATTGCCATCGGTAATGGTACCGCTGGCCGCGAAACGGAAGTTTTTGTTCGCAAATTGAACCTGCCGGGTGCTACTATCGTGATGGTGAACGAGAGCGGTGCATCTATCTACTCGGCATCCGATGTTGCCCGCGAGGAGTTTCCGGATCAGGATGTTACCGTGCGTGGCGCAGTGTCAATTGGCCGCAGGCTGATGGACCCACTGGCAGAGCTGGTAAAGATCGACCCGAAATCTATCGGTGTGGGCCAATACCAGCATGATGTTGATCAGAATAAATTACAGACATCGTTAGATGATACCGTTATTAGTTGTGTGAACGCTGTGGGTGTTGAGCTGAATACAGCATCAAAACAAATCCTCGCTTACATATCTGGCCTTGGCCCGCAACTGGCGCAAAACATTGTTGATTACCGCAATCAGAACGGCGCTTTTAAACAGCGTAGCCAGTTAAAAAAAGTTGCCCGTTTGGGCGATAAAGCCTTTGAGCAGGCGGCAGGTTTCCTGCGCATCCGCGGAGCGGAGAACCCGCTGGATGAAAGCGCCGTTCACCCGGAGCGTTATGCCCTGGTAGAGCAAATGGCCACCGACCTTAAATGCAGCGTTCGCGACCTCATGCGTGATCAAAAGCTACGCACTTCTATCCCATTACAAAAATATATCTCAGATGCCGTGGGTTTACCAACCCTCAATGATATCATCGCCGAGCTGGCTAAACCAGGTCGCGACCCGCGTGAGCAGTTCGAGGCATTCAGCTTTACTGATGGTGTGAATGATATTAATGATCTGAAGGTTGGCATGAAACTGCCGGGTATCGTTACCAACATCACCAACTTTGGTGCCTTCGTTGATATCGGCGTTCACCAGGATGGATTGGTGCATTTAAGCCAGATCACCAACCGTTTCATCAAAGATCCTAACGAGGTTTTAAAAGTTCACCAGCAGGTAGAGGTAATCGTTACCGAGGTAGATGTTAACCGCAAGCGCATTTCCCTCAGCATGAAGGAAACCGAAAAACGTGAACCGAAAAACAACCAGAACAATCGCCCTAAAGAGAATCGCCCGGGCAACAAACCATTCAACCAGCGCCCTCAACAAAGGCAGGAGCCTGAAACGGATATGGCTATTAAATTAGCGGCGTTAAAGGGGAAGTTTAAATAAGGATTGTTGGTAACAACACCAACGGTGATGTGGAATATATAACTATGTCATTGCGAGCGGTAGCGCGGCAATCTCTTCGCGTTCAATCAGCAAGCGAGGAGATTGCCACGTCGGCTACGCCTCCTCGCAATAACATGATTTGTATCTAATGCCTCAATCCATCCCCGGCGCGGTCAAATGCGGGTTAACGCTGCCGCCGTTGGCCTGGGTTATTTTGTGGAGGTTATAACGCCTCGGCGTAACACTTTCATTTGCGGTGATCATGCCATTTTTGTACCACAGCTCAAGCAATTCACAGGCATGTTCGCGTTCTATGTCGTCACCATTTGATAATTTATGCAGGTGTTCTATCACCTCATCGGCAGTACCTTCGCCAAGGTCGGCTAATGCGTAGGCAAGGTTCTCCTTTAACGGAGCAGCAGCGTTATAATGCGCCGGTACGTGTAAAGGCTGGTGCAATTCTCTAAAATCCTGATCATTCATAGCAAGGGCTTTTAGTGTTCTACAATTAAGCTGCACTTTTGTTGCTGTTGATTTGATCGACCTAAAATTTTTATAATCAAAAAAAGGGGCCGAGGCCCCTTTTCAGTTAGTTAGTTTAGTAGTTATGATAGTTAAGGTATGTAGACTATAATTCTTCGTCGTGCTGAGTTACGTCCAAACCGGCAAGCTCTTCCTCTGGTGTAACACGCAGCGGGCTAATCAGGTCAGTAACTTTCAACAGGATAAATGAGCCGATAAAGGCAAAGGCAGATACAGCAATCAAAGCAATAAGGTGTTTTACAAACAAGCCGGTTTCACCGTAGAATAAACCATCGGCACCTGCGCTGTTAACGCTTTTAGTAGCAAATACACCTGTTAATAGCATACCCATCATACCGCCCACACCGTGGCATGGGAATACATCAAGGGTATCATCGATATTGGTTTTGCTTCTCCAGATCACAACCAGGTTACTTACCACTGCTGCAACTATACCTACAATTAATGAGCTTGAAACGGTGATGAAACCCGCAGCCGGTGTAACAGCAACCAAACCTACAACTGCACCTATACAGGCACCCATTGCAGAAGGTTTTTTACCTCTCAGGATATCAAAGAAGATCCATGACATCGCAGCTGCTGCAGACGCAGTAGTAGTGGTAGCTAAAGCTGTTGCAGCCAATTCGCCTGATGCCAATGCAGAACCTGCGTTGAAACCAAACCAACCGAACCATAACAAACCGGTACCTAATATTACGTAACTGATACGCGCAGGAGTATGCGACTCAGGTACTTCATTACGTTTCTTAAGATAAAGTGCTGACGCCAATGCAGCCCAACCAGCAGACATGTGCACAACGGTACCGCCGGCAAAGTCCAGCACACCCAATTTAAAGAAGAAACCATCAGGGTGCCATGTAGCGTGTGCCAATGGGATGTATATAATAACGATGAAAAGGGTGATGAAGATCAGATAAGAGTTGAAGCGGATACGCTCAGCAAATGCACCGGTGATAAGCGCAGGAGTAATAACCGCGAACTTAAGCTGGAACATTGCAAAAAGGATAACAGGAATTGTACCGCCTAACCATGCAACACCCAAAGTATTCTGCATCATGAAGAATGTTTTTGGATTACCCAAAAAACCGCCGCCGATATCATCTCCGAATGCCATACTGAAACCGAATACCACCCAAATGATAGTGATCAAGCCCATACATACAAAGCTTTGTAGCATGGTAGAGATAACATTCTTTTTACGCACCATACCGCCGTAGAAGAAGGCAAGGCCCGGGGTCATTAATAGTACAAGTGCAGTTGATATCAGCATCCATGCTATATCAGCTCCGTTGTAGGTGGTTGCCGGCTTTGCTGCAACTGTGGCACCGGGATACACCAAAGCGAGTATCACAACGATGACCAGAATGAGAAAGGGTACAATTTTTTTCATTTTTTTAGTTTAAGTGAAGTTTAGTTAATTGATCAGTTAATTAATAGTCAGTAAAATCAGGTTGTATGTTTTTAGCCATCTGAGGCTGTAAGTCATTTTTGGTAAACGCGTACTGGTAAAAAAATACCGGTTGCAGTTTGCAGGCTGCAACCGGTGTGGTCATTAATCTTATGGCATTAGTCCCGGTTGCAAATGATGGAAAAGTGTTCTGTACAGTTATTTTTTTTATTCTAACTGCCGATCTCACATTTTTTAGGCTGTCTAAAGAACCAATTTTGGAAAAACTATTCTGTTTTTTCAATAATTCATCTTCACCTTTTGTTAAAAAATTAATTAAAGCCCATTTATTTGAAAAGCCAATTATGAAAAGAACAATGATTGCGTCAAAAATTGAAAAAAT
>JAESTD010000111.1 GCA_016763755.1 Mucilaginibacter sp. | reverse complement strand
GTCTTTGTGTATCCATTATAACGGTAAACATTTTGACCTGCCGTAAACCAAATATTCCCTTTTTCGTCAGGCTCTACATTGAGTACCTCATAACCAACACTTTCATTAATCAATCTGAATTTTTCAGATTGCGGGTTAAATTCATATAGGCCTTTTCGTGTGCCGATCCACAGGGTTTGATGGACACCCTCTGTGATGTGATATACAAACTCGCTCGAGTTGTCCTTTGTATCGGAAGACATGTTAAATGTTTTAAACACGTTACCGTCGAAACGGCAAAGGCCTTCCTTTGTACCGATCCACATAAATTGCCGATCATCCTGAAATATGGCATAAACCGTATTGTTTGCCAGTCCATTTTCAACCTGGTAGTGCCTGAAATATATCGGTTGTGCCCCAGCTTGGAAAATTATCATCGAAGAAAAAAGCAACCAAACAAAACGGTTCATGCTCAAAAATAGAAAAACGGAGAGTGAAATCTCGTGATGAGACAAATTAGAGGAATTTTGATACTGGTGGTTAAGCCGGCATTTTATCATCCCCTTATGTTTGGCTTATTCAATTCTGCAAAGAATTGCAAGACGAACCAATCTGTAATCAAAAAAAAATTATTATGAAGAGAAAATTACCAGTTAATGTTGGCTGGAAAGCGGCATTGTGCATCGGATTTACTCCGCTTGCACTGCTTTCCATAATGCCCCGGGAGAGTTTAGCGCGTTCTCCGCTTAATCATTATTATTTTCAGCAATTTAAAGTGTCAGGTGTAGTAACAGATGATACAGGAGCACCGCTACCAGGGGTAAGTATTCGCGTTAAAGGTGAAAATACCGGAGCAGTAACGGATGTCAATGGTAAGTACAGCCTTGCTGTTAGCAGTGAATCCGCCGTGTTAACTTTTAGTTTCATAGGTTTTACAACACAGGAAATAGCTGTTGCCGGCCGGGGGACTATTAATATCAGACTAATTGCCTATGAAACCTCGCTAAAAGACGTCGTTGTCGTTGGATACGGGTCTCAAAAGAGGGAAAGAATAACTACGGCTGTTGCCAGCGTTAAATCTGAGAATTTCGTTAAGGGAGCGGTACAGGATGCAGCGCAGTTGATCCGAGGTAAAGTTGCGGGCCTAAACGTTATTACTCCGGATGGAAACCCTACAGCGACCGCCCAAATTAATTTACGGGGAATCAGCACCATAAACTCCTGTACATCCCCGCTGGTACTGATTGATAACGTACCAGGGACGCTGACCACTGTTGCCCCAGAAGATATCGAGTCGATCGATGTCCTGAAGGATGGTTCGGCTGCGGCCATTTATGGCACAAGGGGTACAAACGGAGTTATCCTGATCACTACAAAAAAGGTTAACGGAGAAACGCCTCCTACAGTTGATATCAATAGCTATGTGACCACCCAACAGATTACTAAACGTTTGCCGTTTATGAACGCTTCTGAGTACCGTCAACTGGTTGCACAAAAAAAGCCGGGAGCCTTTGATTATGGTGCAAATACGAATTGGGTAAATGAGATCACACGAACTCCGTTTTCACAAGTGCATAATATCAGCTTAAAAAGCGGAACGAAGAACACCAGTTATATAGCAAATATCAATTATAGAAATTTGCAGGGCTTAGTACTCAGATCTGATAACCAATTACTTTACCCACGTTTGGAGGTAAATCATCGCATGTTTGACGGTAAACTTCGGTTAAATGCCATTTTAAGCGGAAGCCAACAAACATATTTCTCTGGGGCCGACGGAAGCGACTACCGTGGAGACGTATACAGAAACGCCATCACTTACAATCCTACAGATCCTGTAAAAGATGTGAACGGAAATTGGACGGAACATACGGACAAGACTAACTATGCAAATCCTGTTTCATTACTTAGGGAAACTGAAGGAAAAAACCAGAATACAAACTTTAGGACAATTGGCAAGATAACCTATTCTCCCATAAGCGGAATGGATATCTCGGTACTTGGCTCACGCGATCTTACAAATAGCGTAAGGGGGTATTATGAAACGAAAAAGAACTATTCAGCTTTACGTGATGGACGAAATGGATTTGCATCAAGGGGAACCACGCGATCAGAGGAAAATCTGCTGGAAGCAACAATTAACTATAATAAATCATACGGTAAACATGATCTAACTGCTTTAGGCGGTTATAGCTGGCGACAAACAAATTACCAGGATTACTATATGCAGAACTGGGATTTTCCGACAGATGCCTTTTCCTACAATAACATTGGGGCAGGTTTGGCACTGTCCCGTGGAGAGGCTCCGGAAAGTTCTTATCAAAGTCAAAATAAGCTGATAGGCTACTTCTTCAGGCTGAATTACAGCTTCGATAATCGTTTTTTGCTGATGGCCAGTATAAGACGCGAAGGATCATCAAAGTTTGGTATAAATAATAAATACGGGAACTTCCCGGCTGTATCTGCAGGCTGGAACATAAAGAATGAGAGCTTTATGAGTGATTTTAAGGTAATTAGCGCTTTAAAACTACGCGGAGGTTATGGTATTACCGGTACCGAGCCAACAGATCCTTACATGTCACTCAACCGTCTAAACTTTGATACATATACTCTGGTCGAAGGAAAATGGGTACAGGCCATCAACCCTTCAACCAATGCAAATCCGAACCTACGATGGGAGAAAAAGGAAGAGTCTAACATAGGTATAGACTTTGGGTTTATAAATAACAGGATTACGGGATCAATCGACCTTTATAACCGTACAACCCGCGACTTACTGTTCGACTATACTGTCCCTACACCGCCTTATCTGTATAATACCATAAGGGCCAATGCTGCTTCGATGCAAAACAAAGGACTTGAAGTGCAGATCAATGTAGCGGCTGTTGATAATAAGGACTTTAAATGGAACACATCAGTAAACTACTCAACCAACCGAAATAAATTACTTTCACTTTCCGATCGCAGTTTCCAGTTGGCAGCAGGTTATTTTGATGTCGGCACCACAGAGGAGCCAATTCAGCAAAGCCTCGCTCGTGTACAGATCGGTCAGCCAATCGGGAATTTTTGGGGATTTAAATCCATCGGGATTGATGACAAGGGATATTGGATTATAGAAGGTAAAGATGGGAAGCCTAAACCGATCGCCCAACAACAGGCCGATGATAAACAGATCATTGGCAATGGTCTGCCAAAGCATTATCTAAATTTCAATAACTCGTTGACCTATAAGAACTTTGATTTAAACGTAACGATGCGTGGGGCCTTCGGATTTCAAATTTTGAATACACCCCGGATGTTTTATTCGTCACCTGTAATGCTGACACGGGGAAATGTTTTTAAGTCAACATATGATAATATTTATGGGAAACGACCGCTCGCGGACGACCAATCCTTAAACTATCTGAGTTATTATGTTGAGGATGGCGACTATTGGAAAATTGATAATGTCACCCTGGGTTATAGAGTGCCATTTAAAACGACGAAAGTAAAATCGCTTCGTGTTTATGTCTCAGGTTCAAACCTGCACACATTTACCAGGTATACCGGTATAGATCCTGAAACGGCGGTTAATGGTCTTACTCCTGGCGTAGATGACAGAAACCGTTATCCTGCTACCAGAACCTTTACTTTAGGTGCATCTCTAACCTTTTAATCAAACATTTCATAATGAAACTTATCAATAAATATAAACTGGCAATGGTGGTCGTACCACTTTTCTTCTCCGCTTGTAAGCGAGATTTAAATGAAGTGGTTTTTTCCGATGTCACGGAGCAAACCTATAAATATGAGAGCGCCACTGCGGCTATGGGCATAGTGTATGCAAACATGCGTTCGCTTTTCGGACATACTAACTATTATATGGTTCAGGAGACAACCTCAGATGAGCTGGTTATGCCAGCCAACGCATCAGGTTGGGATGATGGGGGTATATATAAGCGCATGCATTTGCATACCTGGAATTCCGAAAATCCGCAGTTGTTAAATATGTGGAATGCTTTATACCGTGGAGTGATCAACGCTAATCGCGTTATTGAACAATTGCAAGCGGACAAAATTCCGGTTCCGTCGGGTACTGGCAAAGAATCACTAATTGCAGAAATGCGTGCTGCAAGGGCGTATTTCTATTGGTTGATCTGCGATAATTTTGGAAACGCTCCACTGGTCACCACTATATCGACTGATCTTCCGAACAAAGCGATGCGGAAGGATATCTATAATTTTATCGTAAAGGAATTAAATGACGCCATTTCAAGCCTTAATGATCAAACAGGCGTTGCAATGTACGGCCGTTTTAATAAAATGGCCGCAAAGGCATTACTGGCAAATATTTATCTTAACGCAAAAGTCTACAGCGGTGAGGATCATTGGACGGATTGCCTTACACAATGCAATGACATCATCAACAGTGGTAAATACAGTCTGGAAAATAATTTCCGTGACGTGTTTAAAACAAATAATGAAAACTCGCCGGAAATAATTTTTGCCATTCCATTTGATGAGAACCGCGGTGGCGGATTCTTTGTGTATATGTTTTCATGGCATGCAGCGTTACGCGACAAATTTCTTATGCAATCTACACCATGGGGAGCCGGTTCGGCTAAGGCAGTATCTCAGTTTGTAGATACATATGACCCGGCTGATAAGCGCTTGAGCGACACTTGGTTGATGGGGCCGCAATTTGCTGCCGATGGTAAGACGCCGCTAAAAGGCTCATATGATATCGCCGGCAAGAACCTTGAATTTACCAAAGATCTTCCTGATGGATTGTACACCGGAGAAGCTGAAGGTTACAGAATGAATAAATTTGAAGTAAAAACCGGTGCAAGGTTTGACCTGAATAACGACTTTCCCTTTTTCCGTTATGCGCAGGTACTATTAATGAAAGCTGAATGTTTGGCACGTAGTGGTGATTTAAACGGAGCTGCAACGATCGTATCACAAGTGAGGTCGCGAGATTTTACCGACGCTTCAAAAGCCAGGGTAAGCGCAGCTGCGCTTCAGGCAAATAGTAAATATAAATACGGTTATATAGAAAATTATAAATTGGTTGATCAGGGTAACACTGCTGATATCCAGTTAGGCGGGTTGCTGGACGAGCTTGGGTGGGAATTTGCATGGGAAGGGCATCGACGACGCGACGATATCCGGTTTGGCGTATTCACCACAAAAAGCTGGCTTTCACATAAACCTCAGGGACCAGACCGGTCAACTTTTATGATCCCTCAAGTTGCAGTCAATTCTAACCCCAAACTAAAATAGCAACCTACGTTGCACATCCACGCATGCAGGTGCCAAATAACGGCACGTGCATGCTTCCTATATCATTCAAATCAAATATTTATGAGACAAATTATCGTTCTGTTGCTGGCAGTGGTCCTTGGAAAATTTAAGCTGTACGCACAGACGGAAAATCAATCGAAAAATCGATCCACAACCAAGACTTTTGCATTAAGAAAAAATCCATATCAGGAACTTCCACTGGGCGCGATTAAAGCCTCCGGCTGGCTAAAAGAAATGTTAGTACGGCAAAAAACCGGTTCTACAGGTCAGTTAGATCAGCTGTACCCTGAAGTAATGGGCAGCAGGAACGGTTGGCTGGGTGGCGATGGTGACCAATGGGAACGCGGCCCGTACTGGCTTGACGGCTTGCTGCCACTTGCTTATTTACTTGATGATAAGGCATTGATTGCTAAAACAAAGCCCTGGATCGAATGGACATTGCAAAGTCAGCAGTCAGACGGGTACTTCGGCCCGGCTAAAGATTATAAATATGAGCCAGGGATACAACGCGATAACAGCCATGATTGGTGGCCAAAAATGGTTATGCTTAAAGTTCTGAAACAGTACTATTCAGCAACAGGCGACCAACGCGTAATCAAATTAATGACGAATTATTTCCGCTATCAACTAAAAGAACTCCCTGCAAAACCACTTGATCACTGGACCTTTTGGGACAAATTCAGGGGAGGAGATAATTTAATGCTGGTTTACTGGCTATACAATATTACAAAAGAGGATTTCTTGCTACAATTGGCTGATCTGATTCACAAACAAACTTTTGATTACACCGGCGCCTTTTTGGATCGCAAATTACTCACAACCATAGGGAGCATTCATTGTGTCAACCTTGCTCAGGGATTTAAGGAGCCCGTAATTTATTATCAGCAGCACCCTGACCAGAGATATCTGGACGCTGTAAAAACCGGATTTGAGGATCTCCGCAGATTTAACGGAATGACCAACGGGTTATACGGAGGCGACGAAACGCTGCATGGTAATAATCCTACACAAGGTTCAGAATTGTGTTCCGCAGTGGAAATGATGTTTTCACTAGAGAGTATGCTGGAGATTACCGGGCAAGTGAATTTTGCTGACCAATTGGAAAGAATTGCATTTAATGCATTGCCCACCCAGGCATCAGATGACTATATGACCCATCAGTATTTTCAGCAGGCTAACCAGGTCATGCTGACTCATAAAATGCGGAATTTTGAGACCAATCATGATGGAACCGACGTATGTTTCGGCCTGCTTTCAGGCTTTCCCTGCTGTACGTCAAATATGCACCAGGGCTGGCCAAAATTTACTCAAAACCTTTGGTATGGAACTGAAGACGGCGGACTGGCGGCACTTGTATATTCGGCTAGCGAAGTAACGGCAAAAGTAAACGGCGGTAATGCGGTGACGTTTAAGGAGGAAACTAATTATCCTTTTAGCGAAGATATCCGTTTCACACTTACACTGCCGAAAAAGGCAGATAAATTGACATTTCCTTTTCATCTGAGAATTCCTTCCTGGTGTAAGAATGCTGTGATCAAAATCAACGGGCAGGTTTGGAAGCAATCAGAAAACAAGCAAATTGTAAAGATCGAAAGAACGTGGAAAAATAAGGATGTGGTGGAATTAAAATTGCCAATGCATTTATCTACTTCAAGATGGTATGAAAATTCTGCTTCAGTTGAACGCGGGCCATTGGTTTATGCGCTAAAGATTGGAGAGAATGCCAAACTGGTTGATAATTCCGGCTATCCGGAAAACTATGGCGGTAAAAGCTTTTTCGAGGTGCGCCCAACCAGTCCTTGGAATTTCGGTCTCCTTGAATATGGCCTGCGAGATATGGATAAGAATTTCAAATTTGAAACAGATCAAAATGGCAGCAATTATCCATGGGATTTACAAAACGCCCCGGTTCACATTAAAACCAAGGCAAGCCGCATTCCGTCATGGCAATTATACAATGATTCTGCCGGGCCAGTACCTTTTAGCATAATTTACCGGTTTCAGGCTGAAAAAGAAGAGGAGGAGATTGAACTCATCCCATATGGCTGCACTACTTTACGGATCTCACAATTCCCGGTTATTGGTAGATAAAGACATAGGGGTCAGTAGTGATAAAATCTAATTCTAACCATGCATTCATTCATGAAAGACATCGAAAAAGATCGTGTTAAATATGAGTAATCGTGAATGATGTTGGACGGCGGCGATATATGCCGCCGTCCTTTTTACATTTTATGTAAATAAGCAGCTACATCCATACAACGGCCCTTATGCCATTTTTTAATCGTTCATAATTGAATCCTGTTTTTTACGCATTATCTTTTCGATTCCCCTTACGAACCGGACGATAATATTTATGTCGTAAACCTTAAAGATCTGCAACGCAATATTTCCACTCCGTTGTTAGTGCAACAAATTGCAATCCCCAAAAATGAGCTTGTTGTAATAGCCAATGACATTGAGAATTACATCCAAAGTTGGAATAAAGCGAAAACGGATTAGCCGGCGCAGATAATCTAAACTCGAATTGTTGGCCTGGAATCTTTAATTGTAGCTTACATTAAGGCCATGTTCAGCATAACCATTTGCTCAGCCTGTTTATTTCCAATCTTTTTAGCCAGTGCAAGGCAACCATCAGCAACTGTTAATGCCTCCTGTTTCTTATCGAGTATTCTGTAAATATTAAGCAAATTAACAAGTAGCATACATTCTCCCTGACGGTCTCCCAACGTTTTTTTCATTTCAGCACCTTTCACGCAGTATTCCAGGCACAGCTGAAACTCCCCCATGCCAAGGTACGTTCCAGCCATAATACCAAGTTGGCTACTTTCAGCCTGCCTGTTTCCAAGTTTCCTTGAGAGGTCTAAGGCTCGATTAAGGGACTTCACAGCATCGCTATACATTCCAAGTTTATTATGTGCATTAGACATCCCCGAGCACCGTGCTTATGGCATTTTCATCATTTTGACCTTCAGCATAATACAAAGCATCCTTATGAGCTTCTATTGCATTTCTATCATCGCCCGTGCGGTCCAATATGTTACCGTATGCCTGCAGCTGGGCTGAGAGCCCCTGCAAATTCCGCATTCTTTTACATAAGGGGATAAATTCTTCAAGACAAATTTTTGCCTGTTCATTATCACCAATTGCACTCAATGCCACTCCCATATTGCCTACTTCAGCAGAATAAGCAAGCATATTGTTACTTTTTAATGCAATGGCAACGGCCTTTCTATTGTGCTCGATAGCTTCTTCGAATTCAGCCATAGCGTACAGTAACCTTGCTGCAATATGATGTTTAACACCGGCCCCGCTTTCCACAACAGACTTCAAATACCATTGGTCAATATTTTCTTTCCAAACGACATCCGGAACCGGTTCATTAAAATATTCTTCATCTAATAATGATTCCCATATATTTTTGCTAACCTTATTTGTGTCAACATACAATCTTAGTCCATCGTAATTCCGGAAGGGATTTTTCTCGCTTTTACCCGATATTGGTTCTGATACCGGTAAGCGGAGAGATGATTTATGTTCTATAAAGAAAATATTAGCCTTTCTGTGAACGATTCTATCAGAGGCGTTAAATCCAGGTCTGAACAACTATAACCTAATACAATAACGTTCCGGCACTGCTTGCCACCAAATATTTCAGGCAACAAGCTTTTTCTCATAGCAGAATATTTGTCACTCGCAATAAGCGACATTTTGATTGCCATATTCTCTTTTTTTGTTGCACACCATGTATTTTGACAATATTAATTACAGCATCATCCCAGCGGATTAAGGCGAAATCTGTTTCTGAAGAATAAACTTTAAAATCGCTTCCTGCGCTTAATCCTTCACTCTCCAGGGCTTTTTCTATTAAGACGTCGAAGTTTGTAGTATAAATTATCTTTAGCAAGCCCCTCTTTGCAAGTTTGGCTAAAAGTATGTGATTGGCATTTGGCTTGCCCGCAGTAAAAATATTCTAAATTTCTTCAAGTCCAGACTCGTTTAATACCATTTCCATTATACTTTCAAATGGGAGATCGCTTTTATAAATCTCACTGGCTTGTTTGGCCGTTAACTCCAGTTTTGAAAATAAATAATCAAGTAATGCTGAGACAACAGGTAAGCCGGAGTTGTAGGAGATACCGGCTCCACAAAACACGGCTGCATTCCTCGTCTTTAGAGCTTTGACTATTTACTGATCATTGTTTTCAGAAGGCATATTTGTAGTATATTAAAATTAAATAGGATTTGATGTATAAATTAACAATAGCTAACGGACCAGGTAACTTGGTTTAAATATATAGAAAAGCAATGCTTAATCATATATTAATATAGCTCCGGACGATTCCCGTGCATGCTTGCTTATAGCTTTGTTCTTTTTATTGACGCTAACAATATGGTTGTACAGATAGCCAGCACACAAATGATTATTACACGATACAGTCCTCTTTAAGCAGACTATCTGTGGTCCACAAACTGTGTATAGATATATAAGGGGGTTTACATTTTTCTTAATTTTCATTGTAACCAGTATTTACGGCAATTATAAAAACAGTATTAGTTTCAAAAAACGACACTGCCTGCATCGTCTATTTAGTTATTTAATTTATGGCTGCGCTAAGTAGTTGGGGGCGTCTTAATCGCTTCTGCCAGCAACACTGGACATGCGAGTTATTATTCCTATTAATAGATTATTGCCAATGCTATGCCCACATTCAATAGTTGATCATTTTTGTTTTCATAATCTATTATTATGTAGCAATGATCTAAATGGATAAAGTTGTAATAAAGGACAGCATGTTTCAATGACTAATGCATATGTGAAATGACACAAAAAATAGTTTAACTTTGCCGTTATGATTAAAGCTTACAGAAGTTTACTTGATATTGAAAAGGCTTTTCCCGACTGGAAGAGTTGTTACATCTATCTTGAAAAGCTTCGATGGGGCGGCTAACCCAAATCACCATATGCTGACTACACGGTGGAAAGAAGTTTTTATAATCATCAGTACTATTGCCGGATTACAAAAAGAAAATTCAATGTTCTGACAGGAACTTTGTTTGAGAAAACAAAAATGCCACTACAGGATTGGTTCAAAATAATCTGGCTATTTACTGTTCGGCTCGGAATATCAACCTCCGAAGCTTCGCGCCAAACTGGGATTAATCAAAAGACTGTTTAGAATATGCAGCAACGCATTGTAAAATGGTATAAAAACAAAACTCCTATGCAATGATAGAAATTATAGCTACAGCCGATGGGCGGCTAAAAGTTGACAATTATTTTTTTTCCTGTTATTAATTGTCAGATGGCCGGCGTGCAGTCGGACAAAAAAATGTATATGAATTTCTGACCGGCAAAACAATGCTGCGTGGCGCACGCAATGCCCTGGGAATGTCTAATTTGCGAAAATATCTTCCTGAACAACTTTTAGTTTCAAAAGAACTTGTAATATTGACTAATGGTGAAAAAATCAGCGTTTTTTTGTCCGGTGAATGGGTTAGTCCCTGTATTGGTGTGCTCCTGGCTGGTTTTAATAATAATCTGAGCAAAACATGGGAAAGGGCTGTACAACCAGCTCAAATAACGTTGATGGCATTCGCGCAACATGGTGTCGATTACATTATCGATCAGGCTATAAAAAATAATCCACCTATGACGCATAGCCAGTTTGATAAATTAATTTCAGGCTTTTTGGGGTTACACTTATAATAAAACACGCTTGTAAATTTAAACAAAGAATACTGTACAATATTTTCCTCTTCTGCTTATCTTGCTGCCTCAACCTTATTGCCTGATTATGCCGCAACAGAATTTAGACCGCTCCAAATTAAGGGCCGATGCAATAAAACAGTCTGCCATAGCAGACATGAAGCAACACTCAGATAAACTGATCCATGGCTTCGAATCGGCCGATGAAACTTACTCAAGGCGGGCTATATGGGAACTTGTCCAAAACGCCCGGGATCTTTCAGATCATTGTAACATAACCATCTGTTTAAACGATAATAGCTTTAGCTTCACTCACAACGGAAAACCATTCACATCCAACACATTGCTGTCGTTGATTAAACAGGTAAGCTCCAAATCAGATGATAAGCTTAATGAGGAAATACTGGAAGATGAGGTTGAAGAAGTTGGACAGTACGGCACCGGGTTTATAACCACGCATGCTTTTGGCAAACAGTTTAGTATCAAAGGTAGTTTGAAAGTAGCGGATGATACCTATATCGCGCTGGAGGATTTTGAAATCGACAGGAAAGCGCCTACTTCTACTAAGCTGGCTGAAAAACTATTAGCTCAACAGAATGCCGTATTTGATTTATTGGAAAAAAACGGTGATTTTACATCAGAGTCAACTGACACGACATTCACTTACAAATTCGATGAAAAATCTGACCGTGAAAATGCTGTCGAAGCATTTAAATCCTATACGGAGCATTACCTGCCACTGGTTATGGCCCTTAATGGCCACATTAAATCAATTACGATAATTAATAAAATAGAAAACTATAAAAGGGTATACAGAAAAGGGGAAAATATAATTGAGAACGGTATAACAGCCACGCCGATTATTATTGATGACAAACCACCTCAGAATATTTTCTCGCTACAGGACAAGGAGACAGAAATGATAATTATTCTTCCCCTGGCTGAAAGGTCGAAAACGCGTAAATGGGATGAGGATATGGGCAGGCTATTTTTGTACTTTCCTCTTGTCGGTACCGAAGCCTGGGGAAGCAATTTTATTATTCATTGTGGCAGATTTTCGCCTACAAACGCACGGGACGGCCTCCATCTGATAAGCTCTAACAGCCAGACCAAAGAAAAGGAAGAAAGTAACAGGGAGATTATGGGGATTGCATCTACGATGATTTTTCCTATATGAAATCGATTGATTCTTCTTTGTCTGATCCTATTAACCTCGCAACAATAGCATTTCAGACAAAGGGTGAAAACAATCTCGTTAATGATTATTACACAGGCCTAAAACAAAAATGGGTAGAATGTTTCAGGGATATTAAATTAGTGGAAACAGGGACACCGGATGAAAGGATTAAGCCATCGGAAACATCATATTTCTCACTTGAACTCACTAATCAGGGAGAACCCTGGGATGCAATTTTTGCAATTGTAAATATGTTCTGGTCCAACTTGCCGAACAAAACCATAGCAGAGGCCTGGACAAATATTGCAACCGAATGGGAAGATACAAACATTGAGTTTATTAATGTTAAAGCTATAGCTGAAAAAATAGAAACAGAGGGCAGTCTTGAGAAGTTCGATTCTGTTTTATTATTGAAATTTTATAAGTTTTTACAAACAGCGGGGCACGGAGATGTCTTTGAGGAACATAGGCTGCTGCCTAATATTAAAAATGAATTTGTTAAAAGAAGCCAGCTATACACCGCAGATACAATACACCCAAAATTTATATCTATTGCCGACGTCGTGGTTCCTGATGTCCCTAAGAAATTTATTTTAAATACTTTCAATTTCACATCTGAGTTCAAGGACTACTCGCGAAAGCAACTTTCAAAAGACTGGAATTTTAAGTTTTCTGAGTTGGCAAAGAAATTAGATGAAAATAACCTGATGGAGGTAAAAGAACGGAATGCACTTATAGAATTGTGCAGCACTTTTCCTTCGCTTGACACCAGGGGCGCACGGGGTGAATTAATTGAACTGATAAATCAATTCTATGGTCATCAAAACGATTTTATTAGTATACCCAATGCGGGGGAGGATACTATGGATTACGATGGTCCCTTCAAATGCCTATTAAAAGATTTTCTGTACAATATTTATAAAAAATCCTTAACTGATGCAAACTGGGTTGAAGGCAATCTTGATTTCATAAATGATATACTTATACAGATTACTGGACCGGGAACTAAACAGTTTGAAGATACAATAAAAACAATCCCAATATTTCCTGATCAAAACTACAATCTCAAAACCCAGGATCAGTTGATGATCGAGGATAACATTCCTAAAGAATTAAAAACCATTTATGACGATGTCTTCAATATTGATGTCCGTGATACTTTGATTCACCCAAGAAGTAGTCAACACCTGACGCATCAACTTACTAAAAGTGGATCAAGCTTGGCTAGCCAGATCAACGCAAGCTTCGAATCAAAGGGAAAATATACTGAGGTATTGGAACATCCCAATAAATCTTTAATATTCGATATTGTAAAATTTATTGCCGGAAAAGAGGGCGTCATTTGGTCCACATTGTTCCCTGTGATAAGTGAAAACAAAGGTGCTATTATGATGTCCAGGGTTACAAAAAAAGAAGTGAAGGACAGCCTCTTTAATATTCTTGACCTAAAAGATGAAAGTAAAATAACAGCTCTTGGGGATCTCGCTGCTGACGACGATATGATTCGGATAATTCGCCTCGGAAAAGAACAAATTGCGCTTGAAGCCTGGACCCAAACCGATTTTGATTTTAAACATGGTATCGGCACCCACATTGAGCAACTGGTCATGGCCAGAATTAAACGGGAAATTGAAGGCAAAGCAATTCAAGTCGAGACGTTGTCAAAACAGGACGGGCAAGACATTGTTATCAAATATGGTACCGACATTATCTACTATATCGAAATCAAGTCGAAATGGAGTTCGGCTAATGTGGTTTCAATGAGCCGCAATCAAATAATACAAGCCGTTAAAAACCTTGATGTTTATTCATTGTGTGTTGTTAATCTTGTGGATTTCTATCCTGATGATCAGAACCGCCACTATCCACAGGACATATCATCAATACTTCATTTAATCACGGCTGTAACAAATATAGGAAGTGAACTCAAACCACTCATTGAAACTGCTATGACATTTGAGACTGATGATGATGCTATAAAGCTGACTGGTGATTACCGTGCTACCATCCCAAAAAAAATTTATGATGCAGGGAAGACCTTTGAAAGTTTTATAGAGTTTCTTGCTGACAAATTAATGGCTATTTTAACGACAACTTGAGGAATACGATCAAGAGCATAGTATTTAGCGTTGGTACTTAGGTTATCGCCTTAGCTACCAAATTGGCTTACCAATGCCTTCCACAGCTTTGCTGATTAAGACTTCCAGAGTTTTTTCGCCGGCAACTTTACCAATTTTTTTTAGTGCTACCCAAGCTCTGTAATGTTTCGCTGGGGGCATCTTGGGTGCCCGCATCTTTTTTACGTAATCTTCAATAATGCCAAATACTTCGTCAAATGCAAACGCGATATTGTCCTGCTCCAGCGGATACACCTCCACACCCTCTACGTCTCCATCACGCATGTTAAAAAAGAGGACCAGTGGTAATTGATGAGTCTGGCTAAGACCAAATGAACCCATGAAGATTTCGTTAAAGGTTCTGGATATGTCACGGCTACCACTATGGAGATAAAAAATACTAATGTCGTGCCCTGAAAGCCGGTCCAACCTGGCAAAGCCACCCTGGAGCTTTAGGACTTTTCTGATAGCAGTGTTTTCAAAATCATAAAGAATAAAGGCAAACGCCCGTGCACGCTGATCATGTTGGTGTTCTTCACAAATGGTAACAAAACGCCTTAAAAAATTATTGAAGCCGTACCCAATGCCCTGGCCTTTCCCTTGTTCATAAATAGGAATCATATCGATACTTGTTTTAAGGAGTGGTTGTTAAAGATACGGAATTATTAGCATTGATAAAGGCAAACACTGCACCGGGACTAATCATTTTAGAAAGACTGGTGTTTTTAGATTGCCAGGCAGTTGGCCGAAGGTGTGATGGCACGTTAAGGTCACATGATCGGCCATCATTTATATTTCTATTGGTAGGTAATTTATTTTACTGCCAGTTAGGAGGAATATGGGCTAAGAGCAGCATTTCCTGCTGAATTTAACCAAAAACCGTCACGATTCCGTCAAAAAATTACTTGCAAAAATAAAACTATAGTCGTAAATTAGCCTTAAGAAAGTCAAAAACGCAGTTTTTGCTCAAAATATTCCGAACCAACTCGACCACTCAAAATCTTTTGCTCCTCTTTGATTATTTATTACAACTTCATTATCAAATAACTTCAGTAAATAGATTATTGGATTTATGCATTAGATTGAATCCATTAGTTTCCAACCACAGATAACTATTTATTATCCATTTTTTAATTCAAGATATTGAGAATATACCTACAGTGAATAATTCGTTTCACCCTTGTTCACTGTTTGAATATAGATATATGCTTTTACTTTGTTTTCAATTAAACTGAAAATAAAGAACATACAAATGTCACTGGAACTAATTACTAAAGATGATCTTGAAAAATTTCGTCAGACCTTATTAGACGATATCAGGTCAGCAATACAACCATCGGTGAAGTCTTCAGAAGAATGGCTTCGATGCTCCGAAGTTAGACGGTTATTGAAGATATCCACTGGAACAATTCAAAATCTTAGAATTAGCGGTAAGCTAAAATCTAACAAGGTAGGAGGGATTCACTTTTATAAAAAGTCAGATGTCGAGAAGATGATAGTAGGGGAAAGAGAATAAGCATGTCTGAGCAATTATTCTTATTTGAGCTGTATACAAGGATATCCAGTGATAATCGAGTCAATGTGTGGCATATTAGCCTTTATGTAGGCCTTCTTGACATATGGCGTATAGCTGACTTTCAAAAACGATTTAATATCACGCGTAACAATTTAATGAAGAAAGCACATTTTAAGAGCATAACCACATATCATAAATGCCTCGATCAGCTCATCAGCTTCGGTTACATTTCTTATTATCCAAACTACGATTCTCATCGCGGAAGCCTCATTGAAATCAAAGATGTAAATTGATAGTTTAACAAAGCCCTTTGATACTTGCGATCAAAGGGCATTTGGACTGGCTTAGTAATAAGCTGACTTTTATCTTAAACCATTGTACACTTCAATAAATACTAATCTATCGCAATACCTCTTTTTAAATTAAGGTCACGCATATCATCGCTTATCTTCTTGTCTGTGAGCTTTGCATAATGTTGTGTTTGTTTAATGTTGGCATGACCAAGCATTTTTGATACTGTTTCGATAGGTACCCCGTGATTTAATGTAATTGTTGTGGCAAATGTATGCCTGGCGATATGAAACGTTAAATCTTTGCTAACACCAGCGATTGACGCAATTTCCTTTAAATAAGAATTCATTTTTTGGTTGCTCAACACAGGAAGAACTAGCCCGGAGTTTAAACACTTCGGATTATCCTTATATCGTTCTAAAATAACTTTTGCCTCTGGTAGTAACGGCACCCTTGTACGACTATGGGTTTTTTGACGACGGGTAAATATCCACAACTCATTATCCATTCCCCTCAAGATCTCACTGGACTTTAATTTTTCGACATCTGCATAGGAGAGACCTGTATAGCAGCTAAAAAGGAATATATCACGTACACGGTCTAACCGATCCGACGAAAATTGTTTCTTGCTTATTTTTTCTAAGTCATCATCTGTGAGCGCTATTTTTTCAACCGGCTTCTTAGAGAATTTGAAATCAGAGAATGGGTCGGCAGTTAATTGCCTCTTCTTTACACAGGTCAGCACAATCTTTTTGAAATTAGACAAATACTTCATTGTGGAATTATGATTGCACTTCTGAACGCTTTTGAACCAAAAGCAGAATTGATCAATGAACTCATAATCCAGTTTTTTGATATCGAGATCATCCAACAAATATTTCCACCTGATAAAAGACCGCACATGATTCATTGTGGTCTCATATCTGACGATCGTGTTACCCGCATACTCGATCCCTTCGAGTGCTTTCATTTGCTTGTTATGATCTTCAAAAACCTCCAGGATCATAATTTTATGTTCATCAGCCCCGGTCAAGACATCTTTGATCGCATCTACAGTAATTTCCTGATCATTGTCTATCAATTTC
This sequence comes from Mucilaginibacter sp., assembly GCA_016763755.1. Taxonomy (GTDB): domain Bacteria; phylum Bacteroidota; class Bacteroidia; order Sphingobacteriales; family Sphingobacteriaceae; genus Mucilaginibacter. The sequence goes on along the minus strand of JAESTD010000111.1, from coordinate 7,052 downwards.
CGTTTTGCCTGGTATACTTTCTGCTCAAGGGAATCCAAATAATAATTGAGTTCTCTCACGGATTCTTTTCTGCCGGTCAATCGGCCCGACGCAGCGTTCCAATCCGCAGCTAAACATTTTCGTTTGGCGGAAAGCTCTTTGGACAGCCCATCGACCGTCAACTTTAAATAGATGGGGATAGGGCCTGAAGTGTAGTTTTTTGGTTTTCGGAGAAAAAACAATAAACCGAAGCTTTTTTCTAACATAGTTCCTTAATAAAAAAGTGAAACAAATGTCGGATTCCGGTCGATGACAAACAAGATGTTCACGCGATGGACATGCTTGAATATCAGCCTATTGTGAGGTTTTCATTGAGTCTTTTTTTTCTTTTAAAGTACTCAATGAATCACTCAATAGAATTATGTGTTTATTTACGAGTTTTGAGTAGGTCTAAAATGAAAAAAGGCCCTAAATCATTGATTTTAGGGCCTTTTGATGCGATTTTACTCTGCGTTTGTACTCAGAGCGGGAATCGAACCCGCACTCCGTTTACGGGAACAGGATTTTAAGTCCTGCGTGTCTACCAGTTCCACCATCTGAGCATTAAAAGGCCATTGACCTTCTAAAAATAAATCCCTTCGGTATGGAAGGGATTGGAGCGAAAGACGAGATTCGAACTCGCGACCCCGACCTTGGCAAGGTCGTGCTCTACCAACTGAGCTACTTTCGCGTTGGTGTTACGTTTAACAAAAACAAAAGTCGTTTTCGTTTTGCGTGGTGCAAATATAGCGAGAAATGAAGTTTTTGCAAGTAAAAAGTTAACTTTTTTTAAAGTTTCTCATAAGTCATTGGCTTTCAAAACATCGCTGATAAGGTCAGCCTCGTATCCCCGGCTCATAGCATACTGCTGCAATTTATACCGGCGTTTAAAGCTGTCTTTTTCGGCAATGGTAGCAGCCTTTTTCTCTATTAAACGTGTAAGGGTATTTAAATAATCATCTACATCAATAATTAAGAGAGCTTTTTTGATAAGTGCAGGAGACACCCGTTTTAGTTTAAGACCCATTTTTATCTTGATGCGGCCCCATTGTTTCTGATTAAATTTACCTTGAACGTATGCTTTCGCAAAGCGCTCTTCGTTAAGGAAATTTTCTTCAATTAAGTAACTGATAATTTGCTCAACACCATCAGGCCAAAGCCGCCAATCGTACAATTTATCACGCACTTCCTGCTGCGATCGCTCCTGGTATGCGCAATAATGCTCCGCTTTTGCCCTCGCAACGTTTAAATCGGTTATACGGATCTTCTTAGCGGTTTCCATCAAACCAAAATTGGTTAAAATTCTTCTCTTTACAGAAATATAAGCAATTTAGTGGCATGCAATCTACCTATGCAATAAGCGAGATAAAAAAAATCATCAATGCCGCCGGAGAAATCATTGAGGATACTCAGATCAGTGTTTTGCTAACGGATAGCCGCCGGATTAACCATCCTGCATCATCGCTATTCTTCGCGCTGAGCGGTCGCCGTGACGGGCATGGGTTTATTGCTGATGCATATACTTTAGGCGTGCGTAATTTTGTAGTGAGCCATCAGCCGGAAATGATTGCTGAGGATGTGAACTTCTTGGTGGTGAGCGATGCTCTTTTGGCACTTCAGCAACTTGCTGCACACCATCGCAGGCAATTTAATATTGATGTGATAGGTATTACCGGTAGCAACGGCAAAACTATTGTAAAAGAATGGCTATATCAATTGCTAAGCCCTGAACATAATATTGTACGAAACCCAAAAAGTTACAACTCGCAAATAGGCGTACCGCTTTCAGTTTGGCAGATAAGTGAAGGAAACGACCTCGGAATATTTGAAGCCGGCATCTCTACTGCAGGTGAAATGGAGCGTTTAGAAGCCATTATACAGCCCACTATCGGGGTACTTACCCATATGGGAACAGCGCATGATGAGGGCTTTGAATCGCCAAAGCAAAAGCTACAAGAAAAACTACTCCTGTTTAAAAATTGCAAACAGATCATCTATGCCTACGACCAGTTGATGGATTTCCCTGATGCTATGCGAGGCCGCGAATGCTTCACCTGGAGTAGAAAGTTCAACGTCGCGGATCTGTATGTTTTTAGTGAAACCACTATATCCGGCAGGTATTATATGCGTGCTTTGTATAAAGGCAACAAGATAGAATGCCTTGTGCCATATCGTGATGAAGCATCTATAGAGAACGCAATTATCTGTTGGGCAACCATGCTGGCGATGGGCTACTCGCCTGATGAATGTGATAACCGTATAGAACGGCTTGCCCCGGTAAGCATGCGTTTAGAATTAAAACATGGCGTTAACGACTGCTCTATAATTGATGACACTTATAACTCGGATATCCAGTCGTTAGAGATAGCGCTTAACTTTCTGAGCCAACAAAACCAGCACAGCAGAAAAACACTTATTCTATCGGACATTTTCCAATCGGGCCTAAAACATGATGCTTTGTATAAGCAGGTTTCGCAATTGGTGAGTAACGCAAGGGTGGATAGGTTTATTGGGGTGGGTGAATCATTGAGCAAGTACAGTTCATTATTTAAAGTCGCGCAAACTCATTTTTATCCTGATACCGCAACATTATTAAATGACCTCCCAAGACTACACCTGCAGGAAGAAACTATCCTCATAAAAGGTGCGCGTACATTTGAATTTGAAAAGATAAGCAGGGCTTTGGTGCAAAAAGCGCATGAGACTGTATTAGAAATCAACTTGAATACGCTGCTGAACAACCTCAATTTTTATAAAGCCAAACTTAATCCCGGCGTAAGACTGATGGTTATGGTGAAGGCTTTCTCTTACGGTAGCGGCACTTTTGAAGTGGCAAATATTTTGCAATACAATAAAGTTGATTACCTGGCGGTGGCCTACACCGATGAAGGAATAGCCTTGCGCGAGACCGGCATTAATTTACCAATAATGGTTTTAAATCCCGAACCATTAGCTTATGATAAACTGGTAGCCAATAAATTAGAGCCTGCTATTTACAGTTTTAATTTACTTGATGAATTTGTAAAATTTGCGCAGGAAGAAGAGATACAAAACTATCCTGTACACATCAAAATAGATACCGGCATGCACCGTGTGGGTTTTGAAGAATATGAGGTGGAAACCCTTTGCGATATGCTTGAGGTTAATCCGTATATCCATGTTCAGTCCGTTTATTCGCACATGGTAGCCAGTGATGCCGAGCAGCATGATATGTTTACCGTAAAACAGATCAGTACCTTCGAGAAAATTTATAAAACAATTGAAGAAGCCTTAGGCTATACGGTGATAAAGCACATCAGCAATACATCAGGCATAACCCGTTGGCCAAATGCGCAGTATGATATGGTGAGGTTGGGTATAGGCCTGTATGGCGTTGATGCGGCTGTTCCGCGTGAAAGTACTGTATTGCAACCGATAGCCACGTTAAAAACCACGGTATCGCAGGTAAAAAAGATCTCTGCTAACGAAACTATCAGTTATATGCGCAGCGGAAGTTTAAAAGCTGATGGCAAAATTGCCACTGTACGTATTGGTTATGCCGATGGCTATCTGCGCGCCTTTGGAAACGGGGTAGGTAAAATGCTGGTTAACGGTACTTTGGTACCAACGGTTGGCAATATAACCATGGATATGTGTATGCTTGATGTGAGCAACGTAGAGGTGAAAGAAGGCGACGAGGTGATTGTTTTCAACGAACAACAACGTATTGAAGAACTGGCGGCGCAAATAGGTACCATCCCTTACGAAATACTTACAAATATTTCACAACGCGTAAAAAGAGTGTACTTTTACGAGTAATTTATTTGTACTGAATGACCCGTATCTTTCGCGCTCTTATTAATTATTTCATCAAAGGCCTATTAATTGTTGTGCCTTTAGGTGCAGCTTTTTTCCTGATTTTCTGGATAATTTCGCGGATAGATACAGCGCTCAATATCAGCACCGAATTTTGGGTTGATAAACAAGGCAAGCCACTTTATATCCCCGGATTAGGCATTTTAAATGTGATAGTGGTGGTACTGGTGGCCGGTGTTTTGGTAACCAATGTAGTTACCGACCCTATAAAAAGATGGTTTTACCGCTGGCTTAACAGGTTACCGCTTTTCAAGTTCTTATACTCATCTATCAAAGACCTTACTGAAGCTTTTGTAGGCGAAGAGAAGAAATTTAACGAGCCCGTAATAGTTGAGGTAAACGAGTTTGGTTTAAAAAAGATCGGTTTTTTGGTTCAGAAAGATCTGGCCAAACTAAACATGCCCGGCGAAGTTGCTGTTTATTTCCCATACTCTTATTCGTTTGCAGGTCAGGTTATCGTTATCGCCGCTGATAAGGTTAAACCTATCGATAAAAATGCTGCAGACGTAATGAAGTTCGTAATATCAGGTGGGGTAAGTGGTTTGGATTAAATATGGGGAGCCGCCTTTGGCACTTTGTTAGAATCTTTTGTTCCTTTGAAACTCCTGTATGCCAATATAATGGCAATAAACATCAGGATAGCACCTAACAGGAATGGAGCTCCCGGAAAATAAACTGCTGCACCTTTTGCTGTGAAATGGTGAAAGATAGATGCCATCATCAGTGGGCCTATCACAGTGGTAATACTCACCAGGCTGGTTAAAGCCCCTTGTAATTCACCTTGTTCATTAGCATGCACATGATCTGAGATAAAGCCTTGCAGCGCCGTGCCACCAAGACCGCCAAGGCAGTAAGGTATCATGCACAGATACATCATCCACCCAAGGTTTATAACGGATATCATCACCAGGCCAATACCGTAAAAAGCTATCCCGGCCATTATGTTTTTTTGCAGGCCAAATTTGGGAATTGTCCAGCGTACTAAGCCGCCTTGGATACTGGCTATCAACGCACCGATAAAAATACCCAGCGCACCGATGCTGTAGGTTGTCCACTGAAACTTTTCTATGACGTAGAACGGCAATACATGCTCCACGACTTTTTGAGCAATGTATACAATGGTATAAGCTGTTATAAGCGTGCTTACTGCTCGTGAATATTTACGTAATCTGAGTAAAGAACCTACGGGATTAGCACGCTTCCAATTGAAAGCTCTTCTGTTTTCTTGAGTGAGTGATTCCGGCAGTACAAAATAACCATAAGCTGCGTTTATAAGCGCCAAAGATGCAGCCACAATAAATGGCAGCCTTATCCATACACCACTTAAAAAGCCACCCAAACCTATACCCAGAATGAATCCTAAACCGGTTGCCGCACCAACCAGGCCAAAATTTGCCGCTCGTTTTTCGCCAGTGCTTACATCGGCTATGTACGCAGTTGCGGTTGTGGTGCTGGCACCGGCAATACCCGCTATAAACCTGCCAACAAATAGCCAGGCGATGGTAGGGGCAAAGGCCATTAATGCATAATCGATACCAAAGCCTATTAAGGATACCAATAAAACAGGCCTGCGGCCAATTTTATCGCTTAGGTTACCCAACACCGGTGCAAATATAAATTGCATAGTAGCATAGGTAAATGTTAGCCAACCGCTGTATTGGCTGGCCGTACTTACATCAACATGGCCTAATTGCTCAAGCAACTTTGGTAGTACAGGTATGATAATACCCAAACCCAGTACGTCAACAAAAATGGTAACGAATATAAATCCTAAAGCAGCTTTGCCGTGTTCAGCAGTTTTGGTCATGTATATTAATGTAAGCCCCCGGTATAATAGCTTTTATCGGTAGTTTGTTTGGTTTTCTTGAAACTACGCACGGCGAGTATGGCACTTAGGAACATTAGAACAGCGGCTATATAATATGGCGCACCGGGCAACTGAACGGGTGCATTCTTGTTAGTGAAGTAATAAAAAACGTAAGTCATAAAACCGGGTCCGAATATCGAACTTAAACTCATCAGGCTGGTTAAGCCGCCTTGTAGTTCGCCCTGTTCGTTCTTCGGTACCTCGTTGCTCATTACACCCTGTAGTGCCGGCCCGCAGATACCACCCAGAGAGTACGGAATCATAAAAGCAAACATCATCCAGCTTTTGGTGGCCATGCCAAACAATGCCATCCCTATTCCATAAAGCACCAGGCCGACCCACACACTGCGTTCCTGCCCAAGTTTTGGGATAACAACGCGGATAAGTCCGCCTTGTACGGTCGCTATCATTATACCGATAAAGCCGAGTGAATAGCCAACTGTATCTTCATTCCATTTAAATTTATCCATGGTGTAGAACGTCCAAACACTTTGTACAGCATGGCCGGCAAAGTACACCACAAATAAGCATGCAGCAAGACCAAAGATCGCGGGGTACTTCTTCAATTGTAATAGTGAACCCAACGGATTGGCGCGAGACATGTCCAGCTCACGGCGGTGTTCTTTATCCAGCGACTCAGGCAGGATAAAGAAACCATAAGCGGCATTTAAAAGCGCCAAAGCAGCTGCCGCATAGAAAGGATAGTGCGTATCCATCTTCCCTAAGATGCCACCTATAACAGGCCCGATGATAAAACCGAGGCCAAATGCCACGCCGATCATACCGAAGTTTTGCGCGCGTTTCTCGGGTTCGCTAACATCCGCAATGTAAGCCGATGCTGTAGTGAAACTTGCTCCGGTAATACCCGCGATAATGCGGCCCACAAAAAGCAGCCATATAGTTTTAGCGAACGCCAGGAAAAGATAATCAACACCGAAACCTAAAAGAGAGAACAACAATACCGGCCGGCGGCCATATTTATCGCTCAGATTACCTACTAATGGTGAGAAAAGGAACTGCATAACAGAGTACGCCATCAACAAATAACCTGAATAACGTGTAGCTTCGCTCAAACCGCTGTGTATCAATCCTTCTATCAGCTTTGGGAAAACCGGAATGATAATAGCAAACCCAATAACATCTATCAGAAGGGTAACAAAAATAAAGCTTAGTGCTGCTTGTTTCTTTTTAGGTTGTTTTAATGAGGAGTCCATTATAGGTAAAGAAACAATATTTTTTTTGCTTGGCGATATTTATTGTAACGTTAATGAGAATACAACATAAACTAAAACAAAATCCCCTTTCGGGGATT
>JAESTD010000011.1 GCA_016763755.1 Mucilaginibacter sp. | reverse complement strand
TTATTTAAGCGTGGTGTAAACGATATCTGGTTGTACAACGATATCTTCCGTTTGGATTATGTGAAGGAATATAGCAACCACTTCTCCTACTCTTTAGGTTTCAAAAAATGGAACCAAAGCCCTGCCGGTGCATTGCTTTACCAAAACCTGCTGCCCGATGGTGCTTTAAATAACGTAAACCTTATTAAAACCACAGAGTTATCAGCGCAATTACGCTGGGCACCGCACGAGCGCTTTTACCAGGGTAAGCTATACCGCGTACCAATCCCTGATAAGTACCCGATCTTCACGCTTAACTATACCCAGGGTATTGCAGGCTTTTTTGGCGGGCAATACAATTACCAAAACGTAATTGGTAACATCAGCAAACGTTTCTACTTCTCGCAGTTAGGTTATACCGATGTGACTACAGAGGGTGGTTACCTGTTTGGTAAAGTGCCGTTCCCGTTGTTGGATATACACCATGCCAACCAAACCTACGCCTTTCAGTTGCAATCGTATAACCTGATGAATTTCCAGGAGTTTGTGAGCGACCATTACGCCAGCATATTTGTTGACCACAACTTTAATGGTTTCTTCTTTAACAAAGTACCATTGCTTAAGAAATTAAAGCTGCGCGAGATCATTGACGTGAAAGCATTATGGGGTGGTGTACGTTCTGAGAATAATCCAAGTAATGATCCATCACTGCTGCGCTTTCCTACCAACATCGGTGCAGGTGGTGTAGGCACCTATACCTTAGGCAGCACACCTTATGTAGAAGGTAGCGTGGGTGTAGGTAACATATTTAAATTATTGCGTGTTGACTTGGTTAAACGCTTTACCTATCTGGATAATCCGGGTGCGCCGGAGTGGGGCATTAGGTTCTTTGTAAAGTTTGACTTTTAATATTATATTCGTAAACCAAGTTGACCGTTTTTCTGTTAAGGAACTAAGATTATGGCAGAGCATTGTGTAATTACTGAAGAAAGCAAGAAGGTTGCGCCAAAGTTGGTTTACCTGCTTAAGCGCCTTTTAGATGAGTGGATGGGAAAGAAGCTTTGCCGTATAGATCAGCCCGGCTTCAACAGCGCACATTTGCCCTTGTTCATGACCATTGGCAAAACCGGTATATCAAACAATGAACTGGCCGCTAAAATGAATGTTACCAAACAGGCCACCAGCAAGATTGTAAAAGAGCTTGAAGCCATCAATATGGTTAAAAGCGAAAAAAGCCCTGATGATGCACGCGTGGTAATGCTGCATTATACCCCACAAGGCGAAACGTTCTATCATCACCTTAAAAGCCAGGTTATGGATCTTGAGGCCCAGTACAAGAAAGTGGTAGGCACCAAAAATTACGATATCGCCATTGATACCATGCTTAAATTGGTACAATTTCATGAAGAGCATAATTGCTCTGAATAAATTTTAAAAAATTAAGTCAAATGACAATTAAATGAAACGGTGTTTGTTTTAACGTTGTACATTTGCTTAACACTGTTAAATAATCTAATAGGAGTAGAAGAACTAAAGTAATGGGCAGCAAGGACAGAATTGCAAGACTAAAAGAAGAAACCAGGATAAATATCCTGAAGGCTGCGCTTGAAATTGTACAAACAGAAGGATGGCAGGCATTAAGCATGCGCAAAATTGCAGATGCTATTGAATACACCGCCCCTATTATATATGAGTACTTTGCCAACAAAGAAGCTATCATATTAGAGCTTACGCGCCAGGGATACTTAAAACTATCCAAGCAGTTAACAGAGGCAAAGGCACAGCACACATCGCCCGCTAAACAACTGGAAGATATGTGGCTTACCTACTGGAGTTTCGCTTTTGCAAACAAAGAGCTATACCAGATCATGTTTGGTATAAATGCCAATTGTAGCTGCGAAATGGTTAACAAACTACCTGAGGCTGATTGCCCCTGGGATATCATAGCCGACTCGATAGGCAAGCTAATGAAAATTGAAGATATGGAGTCTGAGGTGATCTGTACCAAATACTACACTTTTTGGTCGGTGGTACACGGGTTGGTTTCTATCAACTTCTTAGATCGCGGTAACTCTGATGAAGTGAACAGACAGGTACTGAGAGATGCCGTTACAGGTATTATCAGGTCTATCACTCCTTAAAAAAATTTGAAGCTACAATAACATCGTAAAAACATTTAACGGTGTTAGATTAACAAGATCTTTAACTCAACAACATCTGCTATGAAAAATTTAACACAAAACCGTAATATTTACTTAACACTGTTAAATAATCTATCAATGTTAATAACTTTTTCGCTGAGGCATTATTAGCTGTGGTGATATATCACCCGAAAACTTAACACAAGTAAAACCCCAACCGATTTAGCGTCATGTACTACAATAACACAAAAACAACAGAAACTATATATATAAATAGCTTAAGGGCTTCAATCACATCAGGTAAATCACAATCAAAACTCATCATCATGAAAATTATCTTAGCTGCAATTATTGCAATATCACTGTTTAGCTGCTCAAGCGGGCCGCAAACACCACAGGCCCCACCCCCACCGGTATTACCGGTAAGCAACGTGGAAACCGGCAACAGAACCACCTACCAGGAATATCCTGCATCAATAGAAGGTACCGTAAACGTTGAAGTACGCCCGCAGGTTAGCGGCGCTTTAGACAGGGTATTTGTTGACGAAGGTGCTTTTGTAAAAGCCGGTCAGCCTATATTTAAAATTAACGATCAGCCTTACCGTGCCGCTTTAAATAACGCATTGGCCGCACAACACGCTGCCGAAGCTGCTTATGCTAACGCACAGTTGGAAATTGAGAAACTTACCCCTCTTGTACAAAACAAAGTAGTATCAGAATTTCAATTGAAATCTGCCAAAGCATCACAACAAGTAGCCAAAGCCAATATCGAATCGGCTAAAGCGAATGTATCAACTGCTCAGATCAACCTGGGTTATACCCTGATAAAAGCACCTGTAAGCGGTTACATTGGCCGCCTTGAGAAAAAACAAGGTAGCCTGGTATCTCCGCAGGATGTTGCAGCCCTAACCCAACTATCTGATGTACACGATGTACACGTTTACTTCTCATTAGGCGAAAAAGATTTCGTAGCCTTTAAAGAGCAGTACGCCGGTGCAAGCATCCAGGAAAAATTGAAACACCTGCCTGCAGTTGGTTTATTATTGGCTGATAATACCGAATATGCAAAAGAAGGCCATATAGATATGATCGATGGCCAGTTTGATAAAACTACCGGCGCTATCAGCGTTAGGGCAAGTTTCCCTAATCCGCAAGGCCTGTTGCGCAGTGGCAACACAGGTAAAGTTCGTTTAAGCTTACCTCACCCAAATACTTTGATCATCCCGCAGGATGCTACGGTTGAAATGCAGGATAAAGTATTTGTGTTTGCCCTTGCCGATAGCAACAAGGTTAAAAAATTACCTATTACCATTGTAGGTACCAGCGGTGCCAACTACTTGGTTAAAGACGGTGTTAAAGCCGGCGACCAGATAGTAACCAGCGGCGTTGATAAACTACAGGAAGGTATGGTGATTAAACCACAGCCAACAGGTAATAAAGTAGCTGCTAATTAATTAGCAGAAGCTCAGAGTCAAGAAAACAAGAGACAAGAATCAGGAAAAAAGCAAGCAGGAAAAGAAGAGATTCAGGAAAATGAAAATCAGGAAGCAAGATAAAGAGTCTTGTTTCCTGACATCCTGACTCTTTATTCCCTTCAACTAAAGACGTAAAACAGCGTCTCTCGGCCACTGCTTTGCTCAAAAATTCCGCAACAACTAACACGATGTTTAAGAAATTTATAGAAAGGCCGGTACTATCAACCGTTATCTCTATCCTGTTAGTGATAGTAGGTATACTTGGCCTAACCAAGCTGCCCTTAGAGCGTTTCCCTAATATTGCCCCTCCGGCAGTATTGGTATCCGCTGTTTACCCGGGCGCTAACGCCGAAACCATTTTGCGTTCGGTGACCCCTTCTCTGGAAGAAGCAATTAACGGTGTAGAGAACATGACTTACATGACCTCTACCGCCAGTAACGATGGTACCCTGGGTATTACCGTTTACTTTAAACAAGGCACCGACCCTGACCAGGCGGCTGTAAACGTGCAAAATCGCGTTTCACAGGCCTCAAGTCAGCTTCCTGCCGAGGTTTTACAATACGGTATCACCACTACCAAACAGCAAAACAGCTTTATTGGTGCCATGGCAATATATACCGACGATCCTAAAAAATACGATGCCACATTTGTTGCCAACTACGCGCAGATCAACATCGTGCCTGAGATAAAACGTATCCCCGGTGTAGGTTCTGCGCAGGTATTTGGTGGTGTTAAAGATTACAGCATGCGTGTTTGGTCAAACCCTGCACAAATGGCTGCCTACAAAATCACCCCTGCCGAAGTAATGGCTGCTATCCAGGATAAAAACGTAGAAGCTGCCCCGGGCCGTTTCGGCGAGCGTAGCGAGCAGGCTTTTGAATACGTTATTAAATACAAAGGTAAGCTTACAAAGCCAGAGGAATATCAGAACATTGCTATCCGCGCTAATGCAGATGGTTCTGTACTGCACCTTAAAGATGTAGCACGTGTTGAACTGGGTGCGTACTCATACAACAGCTACAGCAACCTGAACGGTAAAGACGGTGTCATCATCGGTATCATCCAGCTTTCAGGCTCAAACGCTAACGAGATACAGATTGCTATTGATAAACTGATGGAGAAAGCTTCAAAAAGCTTTCCTGTGGGTATCAAATACAATCAGTTCTATCGTACCAAAACCGACCTTGACGAATCTATTAATCAAGTTGAGCATACGCTGATAGAAGCATTTGTGCTGGTATTTATTGTGGTGTTTCTGTTCTTACAGGATTTCCGCTCAACGCTGATCCCGGCTATTGCGGTACCGGTGGCAATTGTGGGTACGTTCTTTTTCATGAGCTTGTTTGGCTTCTCGGTGAATTTGCTTACGCTGTTCGCACTCGTGCTGGCGATAGGTATTGTGGTGGATGACGCCATTGTGGTGGTCGAGGCCGTGCACGCCAAAATGGAGCATGACCCAAGCCTTACGCCTAAGAAGGCAACTACCGAGGCAATGCACGAGATAACCGGCGCTATTATATCAATTACATTGGTAATGGCTGCGGTGTTCCTGCCGGTGAGTTTCATGACAGGCTCTACAGGTATATTCTACCGCCAGTTTGCTTTGACCATGGCAATCGCCATCATTATATCAGCGGTGAACGCGCTAACGCTGAGCCCGGCGCTGGCAGCATTGTTCTTAAAGAACAAACATACTGCTGATGGCCACGCCGCACCAAAGCAAGGCTTTGTAGATAAATTCTACGCGGGCTTTAACGGCGGCTTCAATTACATGACCAACAAATATGTTGCCGGCATAAAGGTGCTTATCAAAAATAAATGGGTAGGCGTTGCTGGCTTGGCTTTAATTACCGCCCTCACCGTATTTATGGTAAGCAAAACCAAAACAGGCTTTATCCCTACCGAAGACCAGGGCTTTGTGGCCATTGCGGTTTCAACCCCATCCGGTACTTCGTTAAGCGGTACCAACAAGATCTTCAAAGATGCCGAAGACCAGCTGAAAACCCTGCCATCTGCAAGGTTCGTAACGGCACTATCAGGTTTCAATTTCTTAACACAATCAAGCAGCCCATCAGCGGGAGTTATATTCCTGCTGTTGAAGCCGACCGACGAGCGTGGCGAAGTGAAGAACATCGATGAGATCCAGAACATTGTACGCGGTAAGCTGGGCGCTGTAACAGGCGGTACGTTCTTCGTGTTCAGTTTCCCTACCGTGCCTGGTTTCAGTAACGTAGAAGCGCTTGATGTAATGCTGCAGGACAAAACCAACGGTAAACTGGATAAGTTCAGCGGTGTGGCAAATAACTTTATTGCTAAATTAATGCAAAAACCTGCAGTGGCGTACGCCTTTACATCATACAAAGCCGATTATCCTCAATTACAATTAGAAATTGACGACGAGAAAGCTAACCAGTTAGGTGTGAATGTAAAAGACATCCTATCAACTATGCAGGCCTACTTTGGTACCGCGCAAGCATCAGACTTTAACCGCTTTGGTAAATACTACCGTGTGGTGGTACAGGCTGACATTGCCGACCGTACCGACCCTACAACTATCGACCGCGTGTTTGTGAAAAACAAATCAGGCGAAACCGTGCCTATCAACACCCTGGTTAAACTAACTCGCGTGTACGGTTCAGAGACCGCCTCACGTTACAACCTGTTCAATTCTATTGAGGTGAACGCGATACCAAAACCCGGATATAGCTCCGGTGATGCTATCAAGGCTATTGAGGAAACTGCCAAAGAGCAATTACCTGCGGGTTATGCCTACGAGTTCTCGGGCCAAACCCGTGAGGAGATCTCATCAGGCGGACAATCAACCGTAGTGTTCCTATTGTGTCTGGTATTCGTTTACTTCCTGTTATCAGCACAATACGAAAGCTATATCCTGCCATTGGCGGTTATCCTGTCAATACCTACAGGTATCTTCGGTACGTTTGCTGTACTGGGCTTAACCGGTATCGAAAACAACATCTACGTACAGGTAGCGCTTATCATGCTTATCGGCTAGCTGGCCAAGAATGCCATCCTTATCGTGGAGTTTGCGGTGCAAAAACGTCGCCAGGGCATGAGTCTTGTTAACGCAGCCATCGAAGCTGCCCGACCAAGGATCCGCCCTATCATCATGACCTCGCTGGCATTCGTATTCGGTTTGTTCCCGATGAGTATTGCAACCGGCCCATCTGCACAAGGTAACCACTCTATTAGTATAGGTGCTGCGGGCGGTATGGTGAGCGGTGTAGTATTAGGTTTATTCATCATACCGGTTCTGTTTGTGATATTCCAATATCTGCAAGAAAAGGTTAGCGATACTCCGATTGAGAAACACCTTGATGGCGCTAACCACGAACAACACGCAAAACAATTGGAACCGGAATTAAATTAAAAAACGCCTCACCTGCTCACTCCAAATTAGAGGATTCAGGAAATATCTTAGCCCCTCTCCCTCGGAGAGGGGCTGGGGAGAGGCTCCTCAACACAACAACAAAATGAAAAAGATATTAAGCGGGCTATCCTTATTACTATCGGTAATAAGTGCCTGTAACGTCTCTAAAGACGTTAAAACTCCAAAACCTGAACTGCCCGTGGCTTTCAGGAATGCAGATGCTAAAACCACAGCCGATACCAGCAGCATTGCTGATATTCAGTGGAAAAACTTTTTTGCCGATGCTACTTTGCAAAAGCTGATAGATAGCGCTATACGCAACAACTACGATATCCAGATCGCTTTGAAAAACATCGAATCATCGCAGTTGCTGTTCAAACAGATCAAGTTTAACTACACCCCGCAGGTAAACCTGAATGTTACCGCCAGCACCAACCGCCCAAGCGATAACAGCCTGAACGGTTTAAGCCTGAGCACATTCGGTGTGGCTACCAAGCACATCGAAGATTACTCTGCAAACCTTGGCTTATCATGGGAAGCCGATATTTGGGGCAAGATCCGCAACCAGAGCAGGGCTGCTTTAGCACAATACCTGCAAACTGCCGAGGCCCGTAAAGCTATCCAAACCAATATTGTGGCATCGGTATCGCAAGGTTACTATAACCTGCTGATGCTGGATGAGCAGCTGGACATTGCACAACGCAACGTACGTTTAAACGATAGTACTTTGCGTATCATTCGCCTGCAGTTCAAATCAGGTCAGGTAACTTCATTGGCTGTTCAGCAGGCAGAAGCGCAGCAGTTAGTTGCAGCGCAATTAGTGCCTCAGTTTGAGCAGAACATCACCATCCAGGAAAACGCCCTGCGTATCCTTACCGGTGCTTTGCCCGATAAAGTTGAACGCAGCACTCGTTTAGATCAGTTACCTATTGCAGAAAATATCCCTGCCGGTTTACCATCGGCAGTTGTGAGCCGCAGGCCTGATGTTCGCAGCGCAGAACTTGCTTTGAACATCGCAAACGCCAACGTTGGCATCGCCAAAGCAAGCCTCTACCCAACCTTAAATATTACTGCATCAGGTGGTGTAAATACATTTAAGGCTGATAACTGGTTTAATATTCCTGCATCATTATTTGGTACAGTGGCAGGTGGCTTAACCCAGCCTATCTTTAACCGCAAAAAACTGAAGACACAATTTGAGGTAGCCAAGGTTGAACGCGAGAAAACTGTGTTGCAATTCCGCCAATCAGTACTAAATGCTGTTGGTGAGGTATCAGATGCATTGGTGAAAATAGAAAAACTAAAAGCACAGCAAACCATTGCCGCCAACAGGGTTAGCACCTTGCAGCAGGCAACCGGCAACGCCAATCTTTTATTCAAAAACGGCATGGCCAACTACCTTGAGGTGATAACCGCGCAAAGTAATGTATTGCAAAGCGAACTGGAACTGGCATCCATTAAACGCCAGCAGCTAAGCGCCGTAGCAGAGCTTTACCGCTCGCTTGGTGGTGGCTGGAAATGATCTCTTGTTGATGAGTGATCTGAGGAAGCCGCATCCCGACTTAGGTCGGGGGCGGCTTTTTTTGTTGATATTGGTGAGTAGTTGATTGAGTTAAATGGTGCGTGGTTACACAATTGTCATGATGAGCCTTTCGAACTACTATTTGCATTCCTGACGCCTTCGACAACTTCAGGATGACAAAAAACCCCTCTGTGGTTTTCAGAAAGGGGTTTGTAATACTTCACCAAAAATGACCCAATGACGCGAAGCACAATGACCCAATAATTACAGCACCCAATACACCTCTCCTGTCTGCGCGCCAAGCACGCTTTTAACATAGGCTTGAGCTACGCGGTGCATACTTACCGGGATCTGGCCTTTAAAGAATGGGAAATAAGAAGGAGATTCTTCTACCACGGTTGGTGCTACGGCATTGATACGTACGCCGTTCTCCAACTCAATAGCGGCAGCTTTGGCAAACGAGTTGATTGCGCCATTAACCGCGCTCACTGCCGAACCCAGCACGATCGGGTCATCGGCCATGCTGCCCGAAGTTAGCGTGAACGAGCCTTTTGGGTTGATATAATGCTGACCGATCAATACCAGGTTAACCTGCCCCATTAGTTTGCTGTTGACACCCACGCGAAACTCAGTGTCTGTTAATTTATTGAATGGACCAAAATGGCCGTCGCCGCTGGTGCTTATCAAGGCATCAAACGGGCCTACCTTCTCAAAGAGGCTTTTTATAGATGCGGGGTCGGTTATATCCACTTGAAAGTCGCCGCTTTTTGAGCCCACTTTTATAATTTCGTTGCCTTCTGCAAGGGCATTTGCTACATGTTTGCCTATGGTGCCGGTAGCGCCAATGATGATAATTTTCATGTTTTTGTATTTAAATTTTGTGCAAGGTAGGCTAATACTTTACTTTTGTCAAGTAGTTACCTTTTTGTCAACTAATGACAAAACAGTCGTAATTGTTTTATAGTAACAGCATGGACGAAAAAAAGTTACAATACCACACGGCAGAGGAATGCCCCATCACCGCAACCATCGATGTGATTGGCGGCAAATGGAAACCACCCATCATCTGGCTGCTCATGAAAAACCCCATGCGTTTTGGCGAACTACACAAAACCATCCCCGGTATGGCCCTCAAAGTACTTTCACGCACGCTGAAAGAATTGGAAGCCGACGGCATCGTGATCCGCAAGGCATACCCGGAGATACCGCCACGGGTTGAGTACTCGCTAAGCCCAAAAGGCGAAACCCTACGCCCGGTAATGACCCTCATGTCAAACTGGAGCCGCCAGCACATCATGGGGGAAGTGGGTACGGAAGAGGTGTTTTAGAAACCATCCTATTGCCATGGTGAGCTTGTCGAACCGTTATGCGCTTTGTTAGGCCTTCGACAAGCTCAGGCTGACAGCTTAAAGGTCGTGTTCATGAACACCGTGAACATTCATGAACACTCATGAACGCTTTTAATAATAAGTTAAATGCTGTCGCCGGAATATTGTCCGTTTGTTTATAGGCACACGCGGCACGCGTGCGCCAGCCGAGGGCACACGCGGCTGCCGTGCGTCAGCGTGGGGTCAAATAATTGTTAAAATTATTGACTAATAATTTATATATCATTAATAATTTAACTATAAATAAAACATAACTAAATTTAAAATGTTGTAAAGTAACAAAACATAAATAGCTACCTTTTATTCTATGAACAACGAACAAATAAGTCCCCGTCGTGATTTTGTAAAAAAATCGATCGCCGGAACAATCGCTTTAAGCAGCGCACTAACATTTAGTGCAACGTTATTAGCGTCCTTTAAAGTAGAGGCGGAAAATGCTCCAGGTAGCCCTGTTGCGAACAATGAAAAACAATTCAGAATGGGTGTCATAGGTCCAGCGGAATTGTCATTGGCAACCAGTCGGATTGCAGTTGAAAAAGCTATTCAAAAAAATGCTAAAGAATTTGCAGGCTTTGAATTGGCAGAAGCTACTGCTGTTACCAGTGTTTTAAAAGACTTAGGTACTTCAGTGCCACCGATGACTGCTAAAGCAAAAGCTACGTTAGATAAAATAAAATCAACTCCGGCAGGCCCAGAGTTCGACAAAGTGTATATAAAAGCGCAATTGGAAAATCATGAGTTCTTACGCGACCTTGCGCAAAATTATATTGGTAAAGGGGAGATGGCTGGTGCAGCGGAAAATCAAGGCAGGCATTTAGCCACGCTTTCATTAGCAGTATTTAAAGAACACGTAGCCATTACCTCACGCATTTTAGGTGAATTAGGTGCTTAGGTAAAGAGCAAACAAATTA
>JAESTD010000110.1 GCA_016763755.1 Mucilaginibacter sp. | reverse complement strand
GGTGCGCCGGGCACAGGTCAGGCTGGTATCAAGCACAGGTAGCCCTCCCGGTAGTCTGAACTTCGGCCATTAGCTGGCTCCGGTACTGACCCGAGCGAGGGCTAGGCAGATCTCGATCATATTAAATCCGGAGTGGCTGACAATCGTCGACACAACGCTACGTCGCACGAGGTAGATGATTCCCCACACCGCTCCGAGTAGACGCAGTATTTAAAGAACACGTAGCCATTACCTCACGCATTTTAGGTGAATTAGGTGCTTAGGTAAAGAGCAAACAAATTATGAAAAAAGCGGCTTAGGTCGCTTTTTTTCTTTACGATAAATAATGCCTCCAGAAGATTTTAAGTTTATTATGGAGTGTCCCCCCGTTATCAAATCTTCGATAGCTAACCCCCATCCGGCACACGCGTGCCGTGTGTGCTTCTACCCCAACCCCAACACCCTATCCGCATTCCCATGCACTAATTTCTCCATGTCATCCTTAGGCAAGTTGATGCTTTTTAAAAACTCTGTACCCATTTCATTTGCGCTGAATGGGTAATCAACAGAATACATAATGTTATCAATACCAAAAGTATCTAAGGCAATTTGCAGGGGTGGTTGGGTAAAAAAGCCGCTGGTGGTAATGTAAACCTGCTCATGGAAAGTATCCTGCATGGTGCGCTGGTTAGCTCCGCCTGCACCGGGCTGAAACGCCCTTTGCGAGCGTACCCACATCATGGGCAGCATCTCGCCCATGTGGCCAATGATGATTTTCAGTTTGGGGTATTTATCAAAAGTACTGGCTGCCAGTAGTCGTAGCACATGTATAGCCGTCTCTGAGTGCCAGCCCCAACCCCAGCAGGCTAACGAATTAAGCGAACCTTCCTGGCCGCCAACATTGCTGTAATAGGCTTCTATCACCGGTTTTGGCGGGATGCCGGGATGGATGTAAATGGGTACACCTAATTGTTCCGCCTTTTCAAATATCGGAGCAAATTTTGGGTGATCCAGAAACTCGCCGTTGGTATGCCCCCTTATCATGGCGCCTTTAAAACCGTAGCTGTTTACGGTGCGCTCCAGTTCATCGGCCGCGGCGGTGGGTGCGGTCATAGGCAGGTGGGCAAAGGCGGCAAACCGGTCGGGATGTGTGCTTATCTTTTGTGCCAGCAAGTCGTTATAATGCGAGGCAAAGTTGGGCGCGTGTAAACTACCCAGCAAATTTACATCCGTATTTTCTACCGAAAGCACCTGCATGGCAATACCGTTCCTATCCATCGAAGCGAGGCGCTCGCCGGTAATATCTTCCAATTTGGGCATCATCTGCGCGGCCGGCCCACCGGTGTCCTTTTGGGCAACGATCTCTGCGGGCAGCAGTTCGTTCATCTCCGTGAACGATACATGCTCTTCAAGTGTTACTATTCGCATTTTATCAATTTTATATAAGGCCTCTGTTATTTACCGCCCCCATAACTCCTGTCATCTGCCGATGGTCCATAAATAGATGGCACGGCAATATCATTTAAACGCATGTAAACGCTTAGCTGGCCGCGGTGGTGCACCATGTGGTTAATGGTACTCTCTATCTGCTCGCGCTTGGTTGATTCCAGCAGGACTTCGCCTGCTTTTTTAAGATAAAAGGGTTTGTCCAATGCGCCTTCTTTAACACCGGCAAGGGCCTGCTTGGCCTTCGCGACATTATCGTGGAAAAGATCAACTATCTGTTGAGTATTTTCGGGCTGGCGGTGTTGATAAGTAGAAAAATCAATTTCGTCCTGCTCGGTTATCAAGGCTATCCATAACGGTATCTCAGCAACCAATAGCGTTAAATAACCTAACTCCATTGATCGGTCATGTGGTTTGTAGCTATACAACTCGGACGAGATCCGCTCCAGACATTTAAGGGTTGATGGGATTTCCATGTCAAGCTCGTGGGCAAATTGCTGTGCAAATACTTTGTCGTTCATGGCGTTACGGTTTTATTGAATAACAGACGTGGTTTAAAAAAGTTGGTTTGGGTGAAAGGTAAAAGGTTAAAGTTTTCGCGTTGTTGGTTTAAAGGAACACACCCTTATCCCCCGTAAAAAACAATCAAAATAATAAAGAAATTTCTTTACAATATACTATACCTTCCCCTACCCGCCTGCCGGTGGAGAGGTCAAATAAAAAGCTCAATAAAATCAGTTTTCCTGCATGGGCTCGAACCACGATCTTCTGAACCAAAATCAGACGTGCTACCATTGCACCACAGGAAAATTTTTAATACCAGTGGAAATAGAAGGACTTGAACCTTCAACCGGTACCGTATAAGGGTACTGCTCTAACCATTAAGCTATATTTCCTTATAAATCAGTAGGGTAACCCGGACTCGAACCAGGAGCCTCCACATCCCAAATGTGGTAATCTAACCAATTGATATACTACCCTGCAATTGTTCCGAAAACAAAAAATCCCCTTAGAAAATGTCTAAGAGGATCTCAAGTGTTTCGTTATTTTTAACAATACATACCCAATCACCTCCGACTAATCGGTTGCGGCAATTGTGTTTGTATTGTTGTTGTTTTCATGCTGCAATTATAAGCATTATTTTAATAAATCAAGAAATTTCTGAAATTATTTTTTCACTTCTGCATTTTCATTTGTTTCTGCCGTCAGCTCAGCAGACGTTTCAGCAACGGGTTCGGTTGCATTTTGGTCAGCGGTCCATTCCGTGTTTTCTGAAGCCGGTGCCGGTTCGGGTACAACCACAGATTTTTCCTTGCGGCGGCCTTTAAACAGTTTACGGAAGAAACTACCTATGGCAACAAAACCCACCATCAGCAATTTCCAAAACTTAAGTATCAGCGCAAAAAAGCCAACTTTGGCTAAAATTTTGCCTGCTACAAGTCCGCCAATGGTCCAGGCAGCAACTTTATCAGCACCCGAGTCAAAATCACCGTATTTGTAACCATCGGCAAAATTCACTACGCTAAGCACATGCGGCACCCCGGCTTTAACGGCATTCACTTCCTGCATGGTTGAGATAGCATTTAACACCAGCACACCTTTTCGGCCAAGTACACGCACATTATAATTAAGCGTATTGACGCTATCGGTACCAAATTTAACTTCTTTTGCCCAGTGTAAAATATGGCGGTTGGCATCGTAAAACGGCTTTGCAGCCCAGCCTACCAGTTCAATGGGCTGATAACCTTCTTTAGTACGCTCTTTATTTTCATCAACCGTTTCTTTTTGCAGGTTGCTCATCAGGTCATCGTAGTTAATGTCGTTAGCATCATCGTCCTTAACGTAACCAATGGCATCATACTGTATGTTAAATACATAACCGTGTTGGCTTAATACCCCCTGGTTCTCAGGCATCAGGAAGCCAAGTGTCATGTTTTCTGTTTTGGGATTATTCCAAAGCACCGTAAGTACTTTTAGCGCCTGCACCGAATCGAGGTATTTAAAACCCGGCGGAACGGTGATAGTGCCCACACCGTTACCAATTTTTATGGTACCATGCTGATAGGTAAACTTTTTTTCGATAGAATCGATCTGGATCTTGGTGCTGTCTTGCGCGCCTGCTATTTTAAAGGCAAACAGTCCAATGCAGAGAAGTGCGTAGAATTTTTTCATGCAATAAGGTTTTTAAGCCTACTAATATAAAAGATATCCCCATATGCAAGAAATTAATTTTCCGCGATATTTATGTTAAGCATTGGGAAGTCAAGTCATCAAGAACCAAAGGTTTAGCTTCCCGGCTCCGTGGTTCCGGCATCTTTAGTTACCTTTATCGCTATCATTATGAAACTACGCTACATCATCAAACATTTTACCGAATTAACCACTGCCGAACTTTACGCCCTGTTGCGCCTACGTGCCGAGGTTTTTGTGGTTGAGCAAAACTGCGTTTACCTTGATCTGGATGGTAAAGACCAGCAGAGCTTCCATTTGCTTTATTATGCTGATGATGAACTTGCTGCTTACACCAGGCTGGTGCCTGCAGGATTATCCTTCAATGAGATTTCTATTGGAAGAGTGATCACCTCTCCACGCCATCGTGGCACGGGCTTAGGTAAGAAACTGATTGATGCTTCTATTGAAGGTTGTTACGAGAAATTTGGCCATCAGACTATCCGTATAGGTGCACAATTATATCTGTTGACATTTTACCAGTCCTTCGGTTTTGTTGAGCAGGGCGAGGTTTATGACGAGGACGGCATACCGCATATTGAAATGGTGAAGGTGGTCTGAACTGGAATTTGAAGAATCACTTGTCAGCCTGAGCTTGTCGAAGGCCTCACAAAGCGCTTAGTGGTTCGACAAGCTCACCATGACAGCCCCCATCTTGTCATGCTGAACGTAGTGAAGCACCTATCGGCGTTCATTGCCATAGGTTAGATTCTTCTCCGCCAGCCGGTGGATCAGAATGAAAAGCTTTTATTACTACTCTTATTTATCTGCAAACTAAAACTGTCAGTTGCCAACTATCCCTTAAAATGCCCTATATGCCATAAAATTCCCGATGGATCATGCACAAAACATTCATCGCCCCAGGTATCAATACGTACGGGTGACACTCGAGCACCCGGGTATTTAGCCGGAAGATTGAGGGCTTTTAGTTCTTCGTAATAACGTTGGGCATCATCAACCTCGAGGAACAGCATGGTGTTATCCACCCAATCCTGGTTATAGTATTTCTGCAGGTAGAAAGCATAGTCGCCCAATTTGAATACCGACATATCCGGCGATATCACAAATTCTTCAAAGCCCCATTCGCGGTAAAAAGCGCGGGAAAGGTCGAAATCTTTAGCTCCTATGAATGGTCTGATAGATTTGACATTATGCTGCATAGCGGTAGGTGTTGGTGATAAACAAACTTAAACATTATCGGTATAAAAGCACAAAGCCTGCTGGTTTCCCAACAGGCCTTAAGCTATAAATTAAAATTGACTGTGTGCTTATTGCAATACGGCATTCAATCCGTTCACTACACCTGTGCCACCTTTAAGGTCAAAGAGTACCACCTGGGCGCTTTTGCCGGCTGCGTTGCTAAGCTGCAGTTTTTTATCAGCAGTAACAGATAGCGTTAAAGTTTGGCCGTCAATTGTAGTTACGGTAGCTTTACCTTTACCTGCACTAAGTGCTTTAATTAAACCGGCTTTATCGTAAACGCCGGTTACTACGTGGCCTTTAAGTATGGTGGCCAATTTTGCAGGATCTTTCTTTAAAGCGTCAAGCGTACCTGCAGGCAGGGCGCTAAAAGCATTATTATTAGGTGCAAAAATGGTATACGGGCCACCTGTAGCTAAAGCTGAATCCAGCTTGGCAGTTTTTACCAGGTCAAAAGCGGTAGAGTAATCCGAGTTACTTTGCAAAGCCTGTACAACATTGGCGGCATCGGCCTGTGCGGGCGCGCCTGCTGCTGTTGTAGTAGTTGTGGTTGTTTTCTTTGTTGTATCGGGTGTGGTTTGTGCCGATGCATTATTGGCAGCAACACCTAAAAATAAAACCGCACCCAAAGCTAAAATTGATCTTTTCGCGTAATTCATAAATAATTCTAATGTTTGGTTAAATGCGTATACTTTTATCTATAGGCCCTATGCTTGCTTTGTATTAATAAAGTTATAAACGTTAAAAATGTTTGCATCATTGCCTTGCAAACAGCGTACCAAACAAATCTCGGTTATTAAAAACTGGTTTACAGGGGTTTAAAAAGAAGCTTTTTTAAGCATTAAGGTCACATTCGCGGCATTTTTATATCTTTCAGAAATGAAAAACCACCTTATCCTCATCTTTTTGTTTATTATCGGCTTAACAATCTCGGCTATCAATCCCCACGATTATTTTACGTGGATACTGGAGGTTTTCCCAGCCATCATTGGATTTGTGGTACTCATATTTACTTATAAAAATTTCAGGTTTACACCCCTCACCTACTGGTTCATCCTGATACATTGCTACATCCTGTTTATTGGCGGGCATTATACTTACGCAGAGGTACCGGCCTTTAACTGGCTGCGCGATATTTTACACCAGTCGCGTAATAATTATGACAAGGTTGGCCATTTTGCACAAGGCTTTATCCCAGCCATGATAGTACGTGAACTGTTTATCCGTAAACAGGTAGTTACCAAACGCGGCTGGCTGGCATTTTTAACCGTGTGCGTTTGTATGAGCATTAGTGTAACGTATGAATTTATTGAATGGGCGGTATCGGTTTTCTCAGGCGCCTCCGGCGACTCTTTCCTGGGTACGCAAGGCTATATTTGGGATACACAGTCTGATATGCTATTTGCAACTATCGGCGCTATTTGTATGATACTGTTCATGAGCCGCGTGCAGGATAAGGAAATAGAGAAGTTAGAAATACCGAACGCCAAATTCTGAATATCGAATAGTAAAATAACAATACTTCGATATTCGGCATTCAACATTTATAATTCGATGTTATTCTTACTCCCCATAAAACAAAAAATTGCATATCCTGCCCTGCCTCGCGCAGAACGTTTTGGATATGCAATTTCAAACAATAAACTAAGCACTCACTACACCTATCCGTTTTAATAATTTACGGTTTTCGCGGCGGTGGATCAAGCGATGAACCATTGCGTAGATCACCGGTAATATTAAGAGGGTAAGTATAGTAGATGTTACTAAACCGCCTATCACCACAATGGCAAGGGGTTTTTGAGTTTCGCTGCCTATGCCGGTTGATATGGCGGCAGGCATTAAACCAATGGCGGCCATCAGCGCGGTCATCACCACAGGGCGAACGCGCGATATAACGCCTTCAAGTATGGCCTCATTAAGCGGCATTTTCTCTTCCAGGTTCTTCTTGAACACTGAGATCAGGATCACACCGTTCCGGATACATACACCAAACAAGGCTATGAAACCGATACCCGCAGATATACTGAAGTTGATCTGCGTAATGTGCAGCGCCAATATGCCGCCTATCAGTGCAAACGGCACGTTTAGTATAACCAGGACAGCGTCTTTAGCATTACCAAATGTCATGTATAGGATCAGGAAGATCACTAACAGACAGATGGGAACTACTCGTGCCAAAGTATTTGAGGCGCGGATCTGGTTCTCAAATTCGCCGTTCCAGGTAAAGGTGTAACCTTTATCAAGCTTAACGGCTTTGCCAACTTTCTGCTGCGCTTCGGCGATGGTACTCCCCAAGTCGCGGCCACGCACCGAAAATTTGACTGCTATGTAGCGCGTGTTATTATCCCTATAGATAAACGCCGGACCGGTGAGCTGTTTTATAGTAGAGATCTCTTTTATCGAGATCTTTGAGCCATTTAAAGTAGGCACCATCAAACCTTCGATTTTCTCTTCGGTATCGCGGTATTGTTTCTGATAACGGATACGGATATCAAACTTGCGTTCGCCTTCATATAATTGGGTGGCAGCTTTACCGCCAATAGCCATTTCAATTACCGAGTTTGCATCGGCAGTGGCTACGCCATAGCGCGCCATTTTCTGCTGATCCAGCTCTATCCTAAACTCAGGCTGGCCAAGGTTACGCAGTACGCCCAAATCCTCTACGCCTTTTATTTCTTTCAGCGTAGCCATCACTTCATTGGCCTTCTGATCGAGTGTTTGAAAATCCGGACCAAATATTTTTACTGCCATTGATGCAGGCACGCCGGCAACTGCCTCGGCCACGTTATCGATAATAGGCTGCGAATAGTTGAACACGATACCGGGGAATTGGCTCAGCTTTTTGTCCATTTCTGCAATCAGCTCTTCCTGGGTGATGTTACGCTTCCATTGTTTCTTAGGTAAAAGATCAACCTGGATCTGTACGTTAAAGAAACCTTTAGGATCGGTACCATCATTGGTGCGGCCAACCTGCGACATGGTTTGTTTCACCTCGGGGAATGAACCGAGTATATCTCTCATTTTGTTAGTCACATCAACAGATGCTTCTAAAGACGTACTCATCGGCAATTGCGCGGTTACCCAAAGGGCACCTTCATTTAATTGCGGCAAGAACTCGGTACCTAAAAACTTCGCCGATACAAAGGTTACAGCCATAAAAGCAGTGGCGCAAATAAGGCTTAGCTTTTGGTTTTTATAAGTAAAGGTGAACATCCTGCGGATGCCGTTCTCAAAGAACAACACTACCGGGTTATGTTTTTCTTTTACATTCTTTTTTAGCAATATGCTGGATAGCGCCGGCACAAGTGTAAGTGTGAAGATCAAAGCACCCAACAAGGCAAATGCGAGCGTGTAAGCCAAAGGCGAAAACATTTTACCTTCCACTTTCTGGAAAGCGAAGATGGGAATGAGACAGGTGATAATGATCAGCTTAGAAAAGAAAATAGCCTTACCCATCTCGGCACCTACGTTTTTGAACAGACCCAGTTTGGCTATCTTGTTAAATTTCTCCATGCCCAGTTCTTTGGCACGATGATCAAGCGCTACAAAGATCCCCTCAACCATTACCACGGCGCCATCTATGATGATACCAAAATCTACAGCACCCATTGAGAGGAGGTTGGCCGTCATCCCCTTGATACGCATACACATAAAGGCAAACAGCAATGCCAGCGGAATGATGATGGCTACAGTAAGCGTTGTGCGCCAATCGGCCATAAAGAGGAACACAATAACCGTTACCAGTACAATACCCTCTAACAGGTTATGGATAACCGTTTCGGTACAGAAATCCATCAGTGTGGTACGATCGTAGAACGTATCTATCTTAACACCCTTCGGTAGCACGTTATCATTCAATTCAACTACCTTGGCCCGGATAAGTTTTAATACATCAGCAGGGTTTTCGCCTTTACGCATCACCACAATACCCTCAAGTACATCGTTGTTTTTATCGCGGCCCACCTGGCCCAAACGTGGCAAACCGGATTCTCTTACGTCGGCAACGTTTTTAACGAGGATGGGGACGTTATTTACGTTCTTTATGATGATATTTTCTATCTCAGGTATGTTATTGATCAAGCCTATCCCACGCACTACAAAGGCTTGATTGTTTTTCTCTATCACGTCGCCACCTACGTTAATATTACTGCGGTTAACGGCGTTATAAATATCAAGCGAGGTAAGTTCGTACTTGCGCAACAAAGCCGGATTAACACTCACCTCGTAAGTTTTTTCTTCGCCGCCAAAGCTGTTTACATCGGCAACGCCGGGGATAGCCTTAAACTGGCGGTCGAGCACCCAGTCCTGTATAGCGGTAAGATCGTGCAGGGATGCTGTCTTGCTTTTAAGCGTGTAACGATAGATCTCGCCGGTTGGGCCGTAAGGTGGCTCAATTTCGGGCTTTACACCGTCGGGCAGTTCAGCGTTCATGATGCGGCTCATTACCTGCTGGCGGGCAAAGGCATCATCTACATCATCATCAAAGATGATACGCACATACGATAGCCCGAATGATGAGGTGGTACGCAAATTAGCTTTCTTTTGTACCGAGTTTAAAACGGTTTCCATTGGGATGGTCACCATTTTTTCTACCTCTTCTGCGCTGCGGCCCGGCCATTGTGCTATGATGATGATTTGCGTATTGGTAACGTCCGGAAACGTCTCGATAGGGGTGTGCAAGTAGCTCCAGACGCCCAATACAGCCAGCACAGCAGTCATAAAGAACACCATCGCCCTGTTTCTGAGCGAAAAGTATATGATATTTTTAATTAGCTTGTTCATGTTTGAGAGAGGCAGGAATCAGGAAGTCAAGAGTCAGGACATCAGCCATCTCCTCATCTGTATTTCCAATCCTTATTTCTAAATTCATTTTAATTTCTTGAGTCCTGAATCTTGATTCTAATTGTCTTGATTCCCTTCTACTATTCCTGCGTTAATGCATTATAAAGCAGCAACTGGCTTTTTGATATCACTTTTTCACCAGGCTTTATTCCCGATGCGATGTAAGTGGTGGCATCAACCCTTTTAATGATGTTCACCTCGCGCACCTGCAGGTCGCATTTGCTGTTATAGATCACCACAAAAAACTTGCTGTTATCAAATATCACTGCCGATGCAGGCACCGATACGGATGTTGATGCTTCTTTATTTGTAACCACCACGTTGGTAAACATTTCGGGTTTAAGCAGCAGATCCTTATTGTTTAGTGCTATGCGCACTTTCATTACTTTATCGTCCGGGTCAAGTACCGAGCTCACCTCATCAATTTTTCCCGTAAACACCTTATCGGGATAGGCGAGCGTAGTAATTTTGGCGTCGTAGCCCTTTTTAACTTTTGCAACATCCGTTTCAAAAACATTGGCCCAGATCCAAACATCCTTCATATCAGATATGGTGAACAGGCTGTTGCTATTATCCGGGCGAATGAAGTTACCGGCTGATATATTTTTCTCGACTACATAACCGCTGCCTGGTGCTGTGATAACCATCGTACCATTTGCATTAGTATTGCCACCGCCGTTGATGGCAATTTGTTGTTTAACCTTGCTGTTTGCGGCGACTGCTTTATTGTAATTTTCTTTTGCTTCCGTATAATCGCGCTCGCTTGAGATGCCGTTCTTGTATAGATAATCAGCCTGATCTAACTGGCGTTTTGCAATGGAAAGATCTGATTTAGTAGCAGAGAGATCGGTGTAATTACCGGCAACATCGGCACTGCGTAAAATAGCAAGCGTCTGCCCTTTTACCACCTTATCCCCTAATGAAACTTTTACTTCCATTACCTGCCCACTGGTGATCGGGAATACCTTTACCACTTTGTTCTCGTCAAAAGAGACCTCACCAGATAGGGTAAGTTCGTCTTTCATCGGCGTACTTTTAGCCGTATCTATCTCAACCATTTTAGCCAACGAGTCGCTGATGCAAACCTGCTTGGTTTCCATAGTACCCGTTTTCTTTTCCTGGCAAGCGGTAAGCCCCAATAACCCGAGGCCTATGTATATGAATTGCTCTTTCATTTATAATGAAGTGCTATTTTGTAATTGTTGAATTATTAAAGCCCCCTCTAAATCTCCCCCGAAAGGGGAGACTTTTATTTATTTTTTCTAAAGCCCCTCTCTCTCGGAGAGGGGCTTGGGAAGAGGCCTTCTTACTTTTTAATTTTAACTTTTGACTTATAAAGGCGTTACTACCGTTGTACCCACCGCAAAATTCAGATCGGCAATTGCTTTTTGCAGATTAAGCTGCTGGCCTAAAATTTTGATTTTAGTTTCGCGGTACGAATCAAAAAAATCTACAAACTCCTGCAGGCTTATCTGCTTCATCTGAAACGCTTTAGACATCCCCCTGTAAAGCTGATCGTACTTGTCGTAAAAATCTGTCTCCTGCTTGCTCAGCAACTGTTGGCTCAACCCATACTGGTTCACTGCCGAATACACATCGTTGTTCAGTTGCAGTTCAGCATTCTTCACCGTAAACTCCTGGCTTTGTGCGGTTAGCTTAGCATTTTTGATGCTGCCCTGGTTGCGGTTCCACAACGGCAGCGGCAGGCTAATCTCTAAACCCACATAGTTGTTTGCGTAACTGCTATGCTGGTCAAAAGAACTCCCGACAGTAACATCAGGCACAGCCATCGCTTTTTGCAAGGAAAGGTCGTGCTGGTTCTGATTTAACTGGTACACGTTTGACAGGTAGTCACCGCGGTTGGCTTTCGCTTGCTCAATAAGCGAAGCCACATCCAGCGGTGTTGGTACGTTATTAAACGTTATTTGAGGGGCAATGAATTTTGAAGGGTCGGTAACCAGCAGAGTTTTCAATTCGGCCTGCAGATCATTTATCTGGCGGTCTATCTCAACCAAGTCGTTTTGTAAGCCAAATAATAAAGCCTTTAAACGGATAAGATCTTTAAGTGAATTATTACCGTTTTGGTATGAGCGATCGATGGCGTTTACCATTGATGTTGATGAGCTGATCTCCGTTTGATAAACCTTACGCTGCTCAATCAGGTTATTTACCTGCGTAAAATCAAGCAAAAGGTTATAGCGAAGGTTACGCATCAGGTCATTAAACTGGGCCTGCTGTATCTGCGCGCCGTCCTGCGCTATCTGCACTTGTTTACCGCGCTTACCTGCAGTGGTAAAAACCTGGCTCAGCTGCACAAATACCTGGCCTGTGCCGTTGCGATGATCAAAAAATTTCTTGTTTGCATCGGTAATATTTTGGTCGGTGCTTAGTACCGGGTTGTCCCAAAGTTTGGCTTGTTTAACAAGCGCCTGTGAGGCGTCGACGTTATATTTTTGTGCAATTAGCTGCAGGTTGTTGGTCAGGAAAAGTTTTTCGGCGTCCTGAAAGTTAATGCGAAGTGTATCGGTTTGGGCGGATGCTTTTTCAGCAACAAAAAGTGCTGAAATTATAAAAGCGAATATCCAGAAATACCTGAGTAACATTTTGCGATTGTTTGATGAAACAAATCTATCGCAGCTGTATTAGAGCGGCATTAAAGGTGCATTAAAATGCAATTAGATTTGCCATAAACCGAATTTCAGGAATTTTGATAATAGGAAGAAGGTGCGCTACTGTCAGAAAGGTTCGTTTGTTTCTTTCAAAAACTCCACCACAAAAGTGCTTCCGGCAACGCCGTCAGATTCTACCCGGATAGTACCGTTAAACAGCTCGATGATCTTACTGGTGATATACAACCCTATGCCGCTACCGGCAACCGTGTTGTCTTTGTTCACCCGCACAAAAGGTTGAAAGATGCGCTCGGCATTTTCTTTGCTGATACCGGGGCCTTCATCTGTAACTGCAATGCGAATACCGCTTTCTGCAGCCTCAAAAGCCAACGTTACTGCTTTAGGGTCTGAATATTTGAAGGCATTATCAATAATATTGTTGAGCGCAATATAGAGCATTTGCTTATTGGCAGGGATAGTAAGCAGTTCTTCATTCTCCGGCAGGTCGGCCAGTTGTATACGCAATTTGCCGGGGCCTTTTCGGTTTGTCCATTGTTCCTGCAGCTCCCAAACCAGTTCATCAACCCTCACCGGCGAGAGCTTTGCGCGGGTGTAGTTCAGATCTACCTGGGCCAGTTCCATTAAACTGGCAATGGTTTCTTGCAGGCGGGCCCCATCAGTTACTATTGACGATAAAATACGCTGATATTCTTTAGGGTCGCGGTCTTTTTCAAGGGCAACCTCTACTTCTCCCATTATACTGGTAAGCGGCGTGCGCAATTCGTGCGAAGCATTAGCTACAAAAGTTTTCTGCAGTTCAAATGCATTCTGTAAGTGTTCAAGCAGGCGATTAAAGTTATCTATCAGCTCGGCTATCTCATCTTTGTTCTTTACCTGGCTTACCCGCAGATGCAGGTTGCTTGATCGTACATGCCGTATCTGCTCAATAAGGTTATCAACCGGCGAGAGTGCCCGCTGCGCAAACCATCGCCCCAGGAAAAAGAGTATCACACCAAAAACCACGAATAACGAACCTGCTATTTTGCCTAACATCATCATCCGCCGTGGAGTATTAAGGTCAACCGCCGATGACAGGATCACGAAATCGCCCTGGTTATCATGGTAAAATTTGCCTACCACTTTACGATTACCTTCCTGGTACTCTAAAGTACCATCCCGGCGTACCTGCTCAATGATATTTTTATTCCAATAGATGTTATGGTTTACCTTAAAGGCCGACATATTGTCTTTATCGTAAACGCGGATCACCTCATCAGGCAATTTCTCCAGATATTCTTCCTGTATTTGGATCATCGAATCGGCCGCAAGTTCATCAGCCTTTAAAAATACCTGCGATGCCAGGTTGGTACGATCTCCAAGCCGATTGTAAAAATCAGTCACAAAAAACGAATACACCGCAATGTAAAGCGCAATCAACACCAGCAGCAGCGCACCCGAGCTGAGCAGTGTAAAATTAAGCGATAAGCGGGTTTTTATTTTCAATTACTGAATTATTGAATTAGTGAATTATAGATTTAAAACACAATGTCATTTCGAACGAGGTACGAGGAGAAATCTTCTGCGGACGATACTTACAAAGCAGAAGATTTCTCCTCGCTGTCGCTCGTTCGAAATGACAACAACGGGTGCGTTTAATCCTTCAAAATATAGCCCATTCCTATTACCGTGTGTATCAACTTTTTATCAAAACCCTTCTGTATCTTATTACGCAGATAGTTCACATACACATCAACCATATTGGTGCCGGTATCAAAATTTATACCCCATACCCTTTCCATGATATGCTCGCGCGATAAGAGTTTATTGGGGTTTTTGATGAATAGCTCAAGCAGGCTGTATTCTTTGGCGGTAAGGTTTATTTGTTTGCCATCCCGCTCGGCGGTTTTATCCCAGGTATTAAGGCGAAGGTCGGCAAAGCTAAGCACATGGTTGTCTGTATCGGCCATTTTGCGGCGGCGCAGCATGGCCTCTATCCGCGCCAGCAATTCGTTAAAATGAAAGGGCTTCACCAGGTAATCATCCGCGCCCGAGTGCAGGCCGTTTACTTTATCATCAATGGTGCCCAATGCGCTTAGCATCAGCACCGGCACTGCAGGCTCATCCATGCGTAGCTGTTTGCAGATCTCAATGCCGGTCATATCGGGCAGCATTACATCCAATATTACCAGGTCATAGTCGTTACTGTCAAACAATTGAAAGGCAGCTTCGCCGGTGGCGGCTATGTCTACCTCATAATTATGTTCGGCAAGGCCCTTTTTTATAAAGGATGATACTTTTTCCTCGTCTTCAACAACGCATATTTTGGCCATAGGATTTGCTTTTGTCAGTTTATTCTCACAAATATAGGCATTGCCAGCACATAAGTTTAGCATGGGTTGGTTAGCTCTACTCATTTGTTTAGGTTTGCCCCGCACATTAACTATGACAACAGCTACTGCACCAGAAAAACTCCACCCTGCCGTTATTCCTGTTATGGCGATTGCAGCAGGGGTTACGGTGGCAAACATCTATTATAATCAACCTATTTTAAAAGACATCGGCCA
Source organism: Mucilaginibacter sp. (assembly GCA_016763755.1). Lineage (GTDB taxonomy): Bacteria > Bacteroidota > Bacteroidia > Sphingobacteriales > Sphingobacteriaceae > Mucilaginibacter. Next base: position 5,536 of record JAESTD010000110.1, on the reverse strand, counting down.
ATCGGTACATGCCACCGGCGCCGAAATTGGCAAGGTATCTATGTTTGCACAATTGGGCTATGGCTTGGGTATGTTCTTCTTAATTCCGTTGGGCGATAAGGTGAACCGTAAAAACCTTATCCTGTTGTTGAGTATTTTACTAATTATAGCATTAACAGGTTTCAGTGTTGCTACCAAACTTTACCAGGTTTATGCTTTAAGTTTATTGGTTGGCTTGTTAGCTACATCAGCCCAGATTTTGATGCCTATGGCTGCTACTTTAGACAGCGTTAACCGGGGTAAAACAGTTGGCCGCGTTTTCGCAGGGATATTGGTTGGCATTTTAGGCGCACGGGTACTGAGCGGCTTAATTGCCGACTGGCTGGGCTGGCGCTGGGTTTATGGTGTATCGGCCATTATGGTGTTCATCGTAGCTATACTGCTTAAATTCTTTTTGCCGAATGTTCCTGCTAAGTTTAAAGGTAATTACGGAAGTTTGCTAAAATCGGCGTTATCCTTAATTCCTCAGTTTAAAATATTGCGCCAGGCTGCTTTCTTAGGTTTTTTCACCTTCGGGATCTTCTGCTCGTTCTGGACAACGCTTACGTTTCACCTTAGTGCTGCACCGCTTAATTATGCCACCAGCACCATCGGCTTGTTTGGGTTGATTGCCATTGGCGGTGCGCTGGTTGCCCCGTGGTTTGGCAAACTGGCTGATAAGGGAAATACGCACCGTTCTTTGCTGATTTCTGTGGGAATGATCATTGCCAGTGTGGTTTTGATAAAAGTACTGCCTTATTCGATAGTAGCTTTGATAGTGGCTATTTTCTTTTTGGATATTGGCGTACAAGCGGCGCAAATCACCAATTTTGCACGCATCTACAGTCTGGACGAGCATTCGCACAGCCGCCTGAACACCATTTACATGACCATGTACTTCATCGGCGGCTCGATGGGTACATATTTCGGCTTACTTTCATGGAAATTGGGTGGCTGGGACATGAGCACCTGGCAAATGTTACTTTGGGGAGTAATTGCGATTGGGATAGTGTTGATGAGTAAGAATAAAGCTACGCCCCCTAACCGCCTAAAGGGGGAATAGAACAAGTAATTCTCCTGTATCATTCAGGGTAGCTCCTCCGGAGCAAAAGGGGAACGCATTTATTTTTTCTACAAAGCGGTAGCCTCTAACGAGGGCAAGCAAGAATCTCATATCGCGCCTTTCGATAATGTCCCGTAGGGATAACCGCTTTGTAGCACTCAATAAGAAGAGGTTTTTGCTCCGTAGGAGCTACCCCCCTCTAAGTGAAATTCTACTTAAACAGTTTTCATTCTTTCCATCAAATGATCCGCCAAACGGATACTCAACGCCGTTAGCGTGAGCGTTGGGTTTGGCGCCGCAGCGGTTACATAACATGCTGCCCCGGCCACGTAAAGGTTACTGACGCCATGCACTTTGCAATGCTTATCAACAACGCCTTTTTTTGGATCATCGGCCATGCGGGTTGTGCCCATATGATGCCAGCCGCCGCCGGTAAAAGCAGGCCAGCCATTATCGTTCTCATCGCGCAGGTACTCCATCAGCCTAACACGACCGGCATTGCTTATGCCAACCTGTTCGCCAATGATCTGGTAAATTTTACGCAAGCTGTGTTTCTCCAGATCCGTAAATTCCCAATGCAGGTTAGCGCGTGGCACGCCCAATGCATCCTTCTCCGTATCCAGCGTTACGCGGCTGTTTGGATTAGGGGCCTGCTCTATCCGTGTGAATAACTCAAACGAATTGTACGGTTTTAACTTAGGCCCGCCATCAGCAATATGCTTTGAGCCGCTCATCAGCGCATGGGTCTTAGCAGTATCTGCCGTCCAGGTTTCTATCATGGGTTTCCAGTTTCTTGCTACCGACAGCGGATTTAATGATGCAGTACCGTTTAGCATTTTATGCTTGCGCTGCATATCTTCGGTAATAGCCAATTCTGCACGGGCTTTTACACCCCACTTCCACTGGTATAGCTTCATCAGGTCGGGTTTAGGCAACCACATCTCGGCTGATTTTATCTCGATATGCTCCATAAAATACCTGCCTACATTGTCATTCTGGTTACCCAATCCTTTAGGTGCCTGCTTGTTTGAGGCCAGCAGTATACGCGCGTTTTGGATAGAGCAACATGCCAGTACAAATTGCTTAGCCCGTACGGTATGTTGTTTGCCCGCGAGGTTCTTTATGGTTACTTCTTCTATGTTTGATGCACCCTCATTGGCTGTGATATCCGTAACGTTAGCGTAGGTATAGAGATAGATATTAGGAGCCTTCACAATGGTGGCTTTATACTTCTCGCCGAAACGTGTAGGTTTACTAAACTGCCACATTTTGTTGAATACAGCCTTATTATCCAATGGTAGTGGTATTCGTTCCGGATCCTGCTTTTGCCAGTACTCCAAACTATAATCATACGCACCAAGGTCAAGGTTCTTTTGCGCGCGGGCATAGTACGGGTCAAGGTCTTCACGCTTAATGGGCCATCCGCTATGCGGGATCCAATCACGTTCTTTAAAATCTATGGGGTCAAACGGCGAGCAAAAACCTGCCCAGTGCCCGGTTGTGCCGCCAAAATAATGCAACCTTGCCGATTGCAACGGGAAGTACTTCTGCCCGGTGGTTTTGCCTCTGTACAGATCCTGCATTTCGGCCTCATACTCAAAGCCCCCACCCTCAAGCAGTATCACCTTAAAAGGCTTATTCATAAACTCCAAAGCCATGCTGATACCTGCCGCACCTGCACCTATAATGCAGATATCGCCCTCAATTACACTGTTGTTTTCAATTTTCCTCGCGTCGGTATGCATTGGTTCAGGCTTTTAGGAGTGAATAAAGCGCACACTGGCGTGCTTCAGTTACAGAAAGAATCCAACCATTTAACTGTACGGTTTTACCTGTAGCAAAATCGGCACTTACCTGTTTGTCCAGCATTCCTTTTAACTCCACACCGTCGGCATTAGCGGGTGCGCCGCTTAGCAATACTGTACGAAGTTTCTGCTGGTCATCTTCGGCCTTTACCTGCGTGCGATAAGCTGTTCCTACTGCTTTTATTTCCATCTCATCTACCATCTGAGTAAGCAGATCGGGTTTGCTTAAGGCATCATCTTTTGACAGCGTGTTACAGCTTTGTAACATGGGCAGGGTTAACGCCGCTGCTGTAAATGCCGATAAACTTATAAAGGTGCGCCGTTCCATCTGTTTAATTTTTCACGGTTTCTTTTTTCATGCTTTCCAACCCTTTTTCTTTTATCAGTTCGGTATAGTTGGTGAGTACAAACTTTTTATTCACCATTGCCTTAAACTCAGGCGAGAGCATCATATTCAGTTCCGTTTGGCGGTGCAGACTGGTAAGCGGTTTACCGTCTTTGCCGTTCATCATATCGCTGTTCATATCAAACAGGACATTCATTTCGGGTTGCATCAGGCCAACGTGGATCACCACCAGGTTTGGGCGGGCGGGATTCAGTTTTGTGCTTACATAATTGAGGAAAGCCGATTTTTTGGTAGCTACCGGCTCACCCCACATTTCGTGATAGGTCTCGCCGAAATATACTACTTCACTTAAAGTTGAGATGGCTAAATGATACTTGGCCGCCAATTTCTCGGTAACGGCACGTAGCTCAGGAGTAGATAACGCAATGCCCATGTGCGGGTCAATGTAATCGATCTTTAAGCCTGATGCTTGCGCACGTTCTATCTGTGCTGATAGTTCTTTCTCGACATCTTCCAATTTGTAGCCACTTTTAGCAAATGCACCGGTCGACTGATAAAAATAGCCATCTTTAGCCACCAGGCTTGGCACGGCTTCGCGGCCGGTAATTGGCCCCCAGCGATAGTTCTTCCACTCAGATGTTAGCGTTAAATGAACGCCTACACTTATCTGTGGGTTCTTTTTCAATATCTCTACCGCTTCCTGGTACCAAGGGCAAGCAAATTGCACCGAGGCCGAGAAGGGCATTTTAGTGTCGGCCATTTTTTGCATCGCCATATTTACGGCGTGGCACATACCAATATCATCCAAACGGAGCATCAGCTTTGGTGATTTTTGCTGTGCAGATGCGGAACCGGCAATAAATAACGTAAACAAGCCTAACAGGAAAACAAGTTTTTTCATGGGTGGATGATTATACTTTTAAGAATGCTTTCTTACGATACAGGAAGTACAGCATGGCCCATTTCACCATTACAAAACAGATAGCCATTACCACAATATTCCAAGGGTCGCCGACCAGTTGGCCCAGCCAACCGAAGAAACCATTTGTAGCATAGTTCCAGTTAATGAACTTGCTGGATATATAAATTAAGATAGAGTTCATGCCGATAACCTTGAAGAAGAAGGCCCAGCTTTTATATCCCAATACATCAATAACATAATAGAACAAGGCAAGCAGCAGCAGGCTTAAACCACCAACATGCATCACAAACGAGCTTGTCCACAGGTTTTTATTGATCGGAAAATCAAGGTTCCAGATCTGTGCGATGATCAGGAATATCACCCCTGCCACAGCCAATATGAATGCTTTGCGCCCTTTATGCTGATGGCCTGTTTTTAACAAGGTACCCGCTAATATGCCCAATAAGCCTGTACTAATGGCGGGGATGGTAGAAAACAACCCCTCAGGATCGTGAATTTTAAGATATAACTTCCCGGGAAGAATAAGCCTGTCCATATATGAAGCAAAGTTACCTTCCATGGTAAGGTCTCCGGGTTTAAAGCCGGGTGCCGAGGTAAATTTAAGCAGCAACCAATAGCCGATAATGAAGATCCAGAACCAGGCAAACTGCCACTTGCGGTTAGCAAACAGGTAAATGATATTGGCAAACATATACGCTATACCGATGCGCCCCAAAACTGATGCAAAGCGGATCTCCTCAAAAGGCTTTAATTCCTTTAGGCTATTGTTCACCAGCAAACCTAACAGTACAAGGATTGCAGCGCGTTTAACCACACGCAAAACCAACTGACCTTTCGTAGCACCTTTCTCCAACTTGCGCCCTACCGAATACGGCGTGGCCACACCGGCAAGGAATAGGAACAGCGGAAATATCAGGTCGTATAGATGAAAACCGTTCCAATCAGGGTGGGTAAATTGCGTGGCAACAGCTTTCCAAAAAGGAGAGCCGGTAACTTTGGCAATGGTATGGAAAATTTCCTCGCCGCCCAGTATCCAGAACATATCGAAACCCCGCAGGGCATCCAACGAATAAAGGCGTTCATAAGTAAAAGGAGAAGTGTTGACGTCCGAAGATGCAGGAACATCAGTTTTGGTTGCAGCCATTTGATAATATTGTGGGTTAAAGCCGGTTACATTCCCCGGCTGATTGGTTTAGCTAAATATAAGGGACTTTTTAAATGTTTAAAGAAAAAGACCGCTGATTTAGAGTGATTTTATGATTGCGCTGATTGCTTCTGCATTCACGAATCAGAATTTTCAGGATTTATAGTATTGAAAATCCTGTTATCAAGCAAAGAATAAGCCCCCTCTAAATCTGCCCGAAAGGGGAGACTTTTAAAAG
>JAESTD010000109.1 GCA_016763755.1 Mucilaginibacter sp. | reverse complement strand
TCCTCCTCCCATTTTTATTACTCTTCATAGAAACGTTTATTAATCAAAATTCCACAATTTTCATTGGGTTAGTAATAGGTGGTTTACTCTCCCAAATAAAATCCTTCCATTAAAAGGGAGGTATCGGAACCGCAGGTTCTGATTTGTGGGCTCGTGGCTCAGCTTGGTAGAGCAACAGACTCTTAATCTGTGGGTCCTGAGTTCGAGCCTCAGCGGGGTCACGTTGAAATTATTAGCCTTCAGTAGAGAACTTCTACTGAAGGCTTTTTTGCTGTTAAATATATCTATTGATCACGTTCTCCAGGTACTCTTGTTTGCCGCTTATGGTTGCAGGTTCGCCGTTATCTATGGCATATTGGCGCAAGTCTTCTAATGATAGTTTACCATCTTCAAAATCTTTACCGCTTCCGCTGTTAAATGTGGCGTAACGATCATCGCGTACTTTGCTGTAGTCTGATTTCTGCAGGATGTTATCAGCAGTGATCAAAGCACGGGCAAAAACATCCACCCCGCCGATGTGTGCATCAAAAAGGTCTTCACGGTCGGTAGAGTTGCGGCGAATCTTGGCATCAAAATTTATACCCCCACCCTGAAAGCCGCCCGCTTTTAATATGATGAGCATATATTCAGTGACCTCGTTAATATCGTTAGGAAATTGATCGGTATCCCAGCCATTTTGCAGGTCGCCGCGGTTAGCGTCCATAGAACCCAACAAACCGGCATCAGCAGCAACCTGCAATTCGTGTTGAAAGGTATGGCCGGCAAGCGTAGCATGGTTTACTTCGAGGTTTAACTTAAAATCATTGATCAGATCGTATTTCTGCAAAAAGCCAAGCACTGTTGCCGCATCATAATCATATTGATGTTTGGTTGGTTCGCAAGGTTTTGGTTCAATAAAGAACGTTCCTTTAAACCCGTTACGGCGCGCGTAGTCTTTAGCCGTATGTAAGAATTTAGCCAAATGCTCTTGCTCGCGTTTCATGTTGGTATTTAGCAGACTCATATAACCCTCACGACCACCCCAGAAAACATAGTTCTCACCACCAAGGGCAATGGTAGCATCTAAAGCCGCCTTTACCTGCGCACCTGCGTGTGCCAGCACATGAAAATCTGGATTAGTAGCTGCACCGTTCATATAACGCGGATTGCTGAACAGATTAGCTGTTCCCCAAAGCAATTTAACACCGCTGGCTTGCTGTTTCTGCTTTGCATAATCAACCATGGTTTGTAAACGGCGGTCGTTCTCTGCCACATTGTTAGTATAATCAATCACGTCTACATCATGGAAACAGTAGTAAGGCAGGTTCATTTTGCTGATAAACTCAAACGCCGCATCCATTTTGTCTTTTGCACGTTCAATGGCATCAGCCTTCTCATCCCACGGGAAAATATGCGTTGGTGCGCCAAACGGATCTGCACCATTACCGCAGAACGAATGCCAGTAAGCCACCGCAAAACGCAAGTGATCTTTCATCGGTTTACCTGCTACCACTTTATCTGCGTCGTACCAACGATAGGCAAAACGATTATCCGTTTGCGTGCCCTCGTATTTAATCTGACTAATGTTTTTGAAAAATTCTCTCTCGCCTACACAAATGTTTGCCATAATATTTCCTGATTTGTTTTTAGGTATTGTTTAGTAACGCTCTTTTAGTATCTCCTGCAGCAACTTTTTCCATTGCTGATAATATGGTTCTATATCGTTACCAGATGGTTCGATATACTTCAGTGGCTTAATATTTAGAAATGCATCAGCACTGTTTTTGTAAATGCCGGCGCCGATACCTGCCCCTATCGCTGCGCCAACGCTGCCATCGTTCTGGTAAAGTTCTACGGGCACACCTGTAAAATCGGCAAAGCTTTGAGCGAAAAGATCACTTAAAAACAAGTTTGCCTGCCCTGCCCGTATCACTGAGGGCGACATGCCATTCTCCCGCATAATATCCAGCCCATATCTAAAGGCGCTTGCAATACCCTCTTGTGCAGCCCTGAAAACATGAGAGCGGTTATGCAGGTTAAGATCAATTCCTGAGATATGGGAACCGGGTTGTTTGTTGTTCAGCATACGCTCTGCGCCGTTGCCGAAGGGTAATATTTGAAGGCCATCGCTGCCTAAAGGAGCTTTTGCCGCCTCAAGGTTCATTTCGTTATAACTTAAACCGGCGCCATAGGTGTTTTTTATCCAGCGATAAAGGCTGCCCGTTCCATTAATGCAAAGCAACACCCCGAGGCGTTTTTCATTATCGCTGTAATTAACATGCGCAAAGGTATTTACGCGCGATTGCTTATCGAAGGTAAGACCATCACTCACGCCGTAAATAACACCTGATGTGCCTGCCGTAGCAGCTACCTCGCCGGGTTGCAAAACGTTAAGCGATAAAGCATTGTTTGGCTGGTCGCCGGCCTTGTAGGTTACCGGGATGCCGGGTTTTAAGCCCAACTGCGAGGCAATTGTTGCTGACAGTTGTCCGTGCTCTGAAAACACCGGCTTTAATTGCGGGAAGATCTCTTTAGCGAATCCATAATGATCTATAACATCATCAGAGACTGCGCCTGTTACAAAATCGTAAAAGATGCCTTCTGATAATGAAGATACAGAACAGGTAATATCTCCTGTAAGTTTCATGGCGATGTAATCGCCGGGGAGCATGATCTTATTTATCTTATTATAGATTTCCGGTTCGTTTTGTTTTACCCATGCCAGTTTTGAGGCGGTAAAGTTACCCGGCGAATTAAGCAGGTGCGACAAAGAGCGCTCCTCGCCTATGACTTCAAACGCTTTATTGCCAATATCCACAGCACGACTATCGCACCAGATAATGCTATCGCGCAGGGCGCTGCCATTTTTATCAACCAGTACCAAACCATGCATTTGGTAAGCTATGCCGATAGCACCAATATCTTGGGGATCATAGGCTTGGCTGCTATTGCATATCTCAATTGCACGTATAACTTGCTCCCACCACATATCCGGCGATTGCTCTGCCCAGCCCGGTTTTAGCGACTTGATAGGCGCCTCTGTATCCGGGTATTGGGCGGTTGCCATTACCTTTTGAGTAAGCGCGTCAACTACAGACACTTTTGTGGATGAGGTGCCTACATCAATTCCCAATAATAACATGGTCTTTATTAGATTTATATGCCGCTAATTTAAACATCTAATAATAACATGAAACACCTATCGCTGTTTTTAAGCTTATATATGATGCCATGTTTATCGTCGTCAGCATACTTTAACGATAGGCATCTTAAGTATTTTTGCCAGTTTTTCCAGTTTGCTACTGATGTGCCCAAGCCCTACGGCACAATGATGTGCCGGCCCATGACTGTTCCAGTCGTTAACAAATTTTCTTGCACCTACCGGAAATTTGTACCGGCTGTTGGTATTGCCTATTTGCAGAATAGGGCCGTCTACGGTTTCACCTTCGGCAACAAGCATTAACAACTCGCCTTTGCCGGTTTCTACTATCGACAAACAAGTTACCGGCCCGCTTTTAACCGCCATCTCAACCGAAAGACCGTTGCCTACTTTACCGTGATAGACCTGCAAGGGTTTTACTTTGGTGCGGCCCTCTGCAATAGCTATGTGGCCGGGGCCGTCATGCCCCATTAGTACTACATCATCTGCATAATCCATGGCGTAATACTCGGTAAAGGAACCACCCGCACCAAAACTATCCATTATCTTCATCGCCTGGGCGTTCTTTATCTCATACTCGCCGGCTACCGGTACGCTTTGCGCTGTAAGCAATGAAGTGCCAAGTATGATAGAACTCATGGTATCTTCATTATCAGGATTGCCGGTTCCCTTATAATAGTAAGCAAATGACCCTAACTGATATTTTGCAATCAGCCTGTCTATCGCTACAGATGTTCTGGCAGCACGTAATAATTCCGGTTCGGTACAATCATCCTGTACATCAAATTTCTGCCTAAGTTCTATAACGCGCTGTTCAGCCTCGGCCTGGGTAACTTCATTTTTTAAAGCCGTAAGTTCTTCTACCTCTATATGCTCAAAGTGGCCGCCAAAGTATTTTATTTGAAGGGTAAGATCGGTGTAAATATCAAGCATACCCGAGTAATAATGCCCCATGCAGCCCATGCGATTGTTTTGCATGATGTGTGCAACTTTAGCAGCCTCTATCCACTCTTCTACTCCTTTATCGCACGTTGCATCGTTTTCTAACATGCCCGTTACTTGATGAAATTTGATCCCTACCCGCTGGAAAACATTAGCAATTTCGGGCACGGGGCAGGCCGAGCAATATTTTAACCATATGCCCGTCATTTCGGTACGGTTGTTAAGGCTATTGAAACTCTGATAATCTATCTGCGCCCCGGGCGAAAGGTTAAGCACCACAACCGGCACATTAAGTTTTTGCACAACAGGCAGCACGGTTGACGAAAGCGCGTAAGTTCCCACGTATAAAAAAACCAGGTCTACATCTTCCTGCCTGAATTTTTTACCGGTTTCAAAGGCTTTATCAACGGTGTCTACTATACCTGCATTTACAATACGCACATCCGGATTTGAAATTTTATTGCAAAAAGTATCCAGGTAGCCCTCAAGCGATGCTTTTAGGCCATCAAATTGCGCCCAGTAAACATCTAATCCTATCCCAAATATTCCTATGGCTGTTTCGTTGTTAGTCATTTGTGTTGGCTGGATGAAGAGCATAATATTTATTTTTTTATAGTTACCGGCCCTATTAAACCGGAAGGTAACAGCGGAGAGTCTGCTTTATATTGCTGAGTCGAAGTAAACGTATACCTGCCGCTGGTACGTGGTTGACCTTTTAGCAGCCACGCGGGCCGCATTGACGATCTTAAACAATTCAATGTAAGCAGGCAGAATAGTAAATATTTACGCATAAATCTGGAATTGCGCTTGTGAGTTGCAATCGATCTATAAAAAAGCAGGCCTAATGTGCCAATCAATTTACTTGATTTATAATTTTGATTTTTACACAATATGAGATATAATTAATAGTTTTTGACATCATTTACGACATAGAAAACACCTCTCCTAATATCACAACAACGGGCGCCCCTTCAGCATTGACCTCCATCAGCTCAGCCATATGATCCCACCATTTTCTCATCAGCGGATACTGCGAAAGGTCGGTAACAGCCTGTTCGTCTACATATTGTACGGCTATCAATGTATGCGTTTCTTTATCAAAATAGATATGGTAATCTTTAATGCCATTCTGCTTCAAAAGGGTTACTAATTCGGGCCAAATCTCGTCATGCCGTTTGCGGTATTCAGCTTCGTAGCCTTGCTTTAACTGCATTTTAAAAACTACTTGTTTCATATTATCAGCGGTTTGTTTTGATGAGGACTACTGCAAATGGTTTCAAATCCATCTCATTATTAACCAATGATGTATATAGAGGTTGTTCATCGCCTGTTGTTTCATCGATGATAGCTATTTGTGCT
>JAESTD010000108.1 GCA_016763755.1 Mucilaginibacter sp. | reverse complement strand
TCATCACTTGTGGAATAGATACCGCAAGAATGGCCCATACCCTGATATTCCTGAATTTGGTTGGTCAAAGCTACGGCCGCGTCAATATTTTTTACTTTATAAAAAGCCAAGAGCTATTAATATCGGTCACGTAAGTCGTGTTTCTGTTTTAATTTCATCCGCTGAAAACCAATTATTCCGGCATACTCAAATGCCGGTTATCCCTTTTTAAGATGAAACTAACCCGTTTATTAGCCCTCGCCCTAACTTTTATTGCCATGGGGCAATTACTGCATGCCCAAAATGGCGTAAAACAAACCGGCAAAGTAACCGCCGTTGCCGTTAACGGCCAGGATGTAGATATTACTACCGAAAATGCCTTTGTAAAACTGCAGGTGTACAGCCCCAATATCGTCCGCATCCGCATGGACAAGCAAAAGCTTGCCGACGATTTCTCCTACGCCGTTATAGGCAAACCCATCAAAACCGAAGTAACTATCAACCAAACCGATAGCGAGATCAACATCGCTACCGATTCGCTGAAGGTAAATATCAAGAAAAGCCCCTACCAGGTTACCTTCAGCACGCTTAACGGCGATGTGATCAACCAGGATGAGACCGGCCTTACCACCTCATGGGTAAATGAATCGGTGACCACCTATAAACACATGCAGGACAACGAGCATTTTATAGGTCTGGGCGAAAAGACAGGTCCGCTGGATAGGAAAGGTAATGCCTACACGCACTGGAATAGCGATACTTACGCGTACACAACTGGGCAGGATCCTATTTATTCTACCATTCCGTTCTACATAGGCGTACACCATAATGTTAACTACGGTATCTTTTTCGATAATACCTGGCAAAGTGATTTTAATTTTGGTGCCAGCAACAATCGTTTCTCATCGTTTGGTGCCAAAGGCGGCGAGATGAATTATTATTTTATCTACCATACACACATTGCTGACATTATTAAATCATACACTTCGCTAACCGGCCTAATGAAAATGCCGCCGCTGTGGAGTTTGGGGTATCAGCAAAACCGCTACAGCTACTACCCCGAGACCGAGGTAATGCGCATAGCAGAGACCCTGCGCGAGAAAAAAATTCCTGCGGATGGTATCACTCTTGATATCCACTACATGGATAAATACAAAGTGTTTACCTGGGATGAGAAACGTTTCCCTGACCCTAAAGCCATGACCAAAAAGCTTGGCGACATGGGCTTTAAGGTAACCCTGATAGTTGACCCGGGCATTAAGGAAGAGAAAGGCTACGGCGTTTACGAACGCGGTGTTAAAGAGGATATTTTTGCGAAATACCCCGATGGTAGTTATTACACCGGTCAGGTTTGGCCGGGCTGGTGCCACTTCCCCGATTTTACAGATCCTAAGGGCCGTGCCTGGTGGGGTAATGAACTGAAAAAATACGCAGCAGAAGGCGTTAGCGGGATCTGGAACGACATGAACGAGTTTAGTACCTGGGGCCAAAAATCGCCGGATAATATCCTATTCAGTTTTGAAGGTAAAGGCGCAGCACATCCGCAGATCCATAATGTTTATGGTTTAGAGATGATTCGCTCCAGTTATGAAGGTTACAAGGCAGCGCGCGAGAATAAGCGTCCGTTTATCTTAACACGCTCCGGCTACGCAGGCCTGCAACGCTATGCCGCCATCTGGACAGGCGATAACCGCGCCGAGAACGACCACATGCTGTTGGGCGTGCGCCTGATGAACAGCCTGGGTTTAAGCGGTGTGCCATTCTCAGGTATGGACGTAGGTGGCTTTACAGGTGGTGCATCGCCATCATTATACGCTCGCTGGATGCAGATAGGAGCATTTAACCCATATATGCGTAACCACTCGGGCATCAACTCAAAAGCATCGGAGCCATGGGCTTACGGCGAAGAGGTGTTGGAGATAACCCGCAACTATATTAACCTGCGTTACCGTTTGCTGCCGTACCTGTACTCGAGCTTTTACGATGCCAGCCAAAGCGGCAGCCCTATCATGCGCTCGTTAACTATTGATTATACGCACGATGATAATGTGTATAACGGACTTTACGAAAACCAATACATGTTTGGAAAAGCTTTTTTGGTGTTTCCGTTTGATGGGGTAACCAATTACGGTAAGCTTTACTTCCCGGCAGGTAAATGGTATGATCTGTATAACGGCAACGTGCAACAAGGCAACCAAAAAATTGCCCTTGACCTGGGAATCTCTAAACTACCTGTTTATGTTAAAGAAAGCAGTATTATCCCGATGCAATCGCAGATCCAGAATACTACCGAGGCACCAAGCGATACCCTTTACCTGCATGTGTACAAAGGCAGTGTGAACAATAAATTTATTTATTATGAAGATGATGGTTCATCGTTCGACTACGAGAAAGGGGAGTATTACAAACGCGATATTACTTACACCCCGGCTAAGAAAGCCATTGGCTTTGGCAAGGTAGATGGTTCTGCCAAATCAAAGTTCAGTAATGTAAAACTGGTATTGCACGGGTTTGGCGATAGCGGAGTGTCAGTAAAGGTTAATGGAAAGGCAATTAAAACGAAAAAAGATTTCCAATCGCTGATGGTACCGATATCAAGGTTTGACCCTACTGGCTTCTCCAACCCTATAGAAGGTGAGAAGGTAAACAGTGCAACGTTCAAAAACGATAGCAACGCGTTTACGTTAACATATCAGGATTAATAACATTTAAATTATTCTTTATACAGCCCGTATCTTATTTTCAAGATGCGGGCTTTTTTATTAAGTTTTTCACAAAAGTGCCTTCTTGGATTTTAATTCAAAGGATAATTCTTAATATTACGATTGCGAAATTGCTCCCCTAAGCCGCAATTTTAATACTGATCGATTTTGTTAGCCATTATATGAAAGTGTTGCTCCGGGTATTGTTTATATTGGTAGTTCTATGTCCTTTTTTAGCCTATTGTGAAGATTCAGATAGTTTATTAACTGTTTTAAAGACAGAAATAAGTAAAAAAGACATTTACGAAAAAGTAAAAAAGCAAAGGATCCAAGACCTTAAAAAACAGCAGCACGCTATTCCTCGGCTCGATTATGCAAAGCAATACGATAATGCCCTAAAACTTTACGAAGAATACAAAGCCTACCAGTACGATTCGGCCTATGTTTATGTAAACAAGCTGAAGGAGATAAGCGCCGCCATGAAGGATGAAATGCGGATAAACTACAGTCAAACCAAGCTGGGTTTTATCCTGCTGTCATCAGGTATGTTTAAGGATGCGTTTGAAGCTATGCATCTGGTTAATTCAAAAGCGTTGAACGATACCATGCGTAAAGAGTACTACTTTATCATGCTGCGCTGCAACGGCGACCTGGCCAAATATAACAGTGATAGATATTATAGTCCGGGTTATACCAAAGCCAGCAGTGCGTATACCGATTCGGCACTTAGCGTAACCAAGCCGGGTTCAGCCGATTATATTTATTACAACGGTTTAAAGCTGATCGGCAAAAACGATTACCTGAATGGTTCAAAGGAGCTCAATAAGTTGATGGCGCCCGATGTGCCTATTTCCATGCACCTGCGTGCAATGATAGCTTGCTCGCTTGGGGTTGCAAATCTTAACGATGGCAAAAAGCAGGAAGGGATCGATATGCTTATCCGCTCAGCCATTGCCGATATTAAATCATCAACTCACGAAACGGTGGCGCTTTATACTTTGGCCGAACAGCTTTATAAAACCGGCAATGTAAAAGATGCGTACGCATTTATTCAATTAGCAAAAGCCGACGCCGATTTTTATGGCGCCAGGCAGAGAAAAATACAAATAGGGGCGATATTACCGGTTTTGGCTGCGGAAGAACTGAACCATTCTGAAAGAGAAAAGCGTACCATATTAATATACCTTGGCGCTATAACTGCCCTGGCCTCTCTGGTAATTATTTTCCTGGTGATGATATACAAGCAGTTAAACAAGCTTAAGCACAAGGAAAGTATCATTGAAGAGAAAGGTCTGCAGCTGAAAAGCGTTAACAATCAGTTGCTTGAGGATGCCCGTATCAAAGAAGAATATATCGGGCAGTTTTTTAAGATCATTTCGGGTTATATCCTTAATCTCGAAAAACTTAAAATGTCGGTAGATACTAAGTTATCTATTAAAAAGTATGATGACATCCGCGCGATCATCAATGCGGTAAACATCAAAAAGGAGCGGGAAGTGCTGTACCATAGCTTTGATCATATCTTTCTGAAGATCTTCCCCAACTTTATAGCAGTGTTTAATTCGCAATTTGAAGAGAAAGACCAGATCTGGCCTCATGAGCATGAAGCGCTGAATACCGACCTGCGGATATTTGCCCTTATACGTATGGGTATAAATGATAATGAAACCATTGCAAAAATTCTGGAGTACTCGGTAAATACCATTTATGTTTATAAGATGCGCATAAAGGCAAAGGCGAAAAATCCCGAACTTTTTGAGCAACGTATCATGGATATAAAAGCCGTTGATACTATTGAATAATTGGGCTTTAAAAATGTATCATTTTTGATACTTTAAGAACTATTTAAATCGGTTTTTGGGCTTTAAAATCATTTAAAAGGCGTATATTCATTTATATTTTTAACCAATTGTTAAAATATAAATTGTTGAAAATTAGTTATTTATGTTTTAAAAGCTTTATATTTTTTTAGAAAACAGATAAAGTAGTAGGGAATGCGACGAAGGACACACATATTTGTATAGAGAAAAAGTGTTTTAATAAGTACAAAAGGATTTAGCACACGTTTTCGTTCGCTGCATAGCAGATTATAAACCAACATAACCAATATATTTTTTAAGAATTTATTTAGCAGGGTAACCGGCAAAACGTAAAGCATACTGAGGCATATCGGCGAGTTTTACGGTGTATGATGTGATCTTCAAAAAGGAAACCGTATACAAAGAACTTTATATAACCAATTATTAATTAAACCACAAACTATGCAATTTAAACACTTACTCACCTTATGTTTTTTTGCTCTTACCTGTTTGTTTGTTCAGCCGTTGATGGCGCAGAACAAAACTGTTACAGGTAAGGTATCAGATGCAAAAGACGGCTCAGCATTGCCGGGTGTATCCGTTGTTGTCAAAGGTTCGCAGGTTGGTACCAACACCGACGCGAACGGACAATTCAAATTATCAGTACCTGCAAATGGTGCTACATTAGTGTTTTCTTTCGTGGGTTACACCCCACAGGAAGTTGCTGCAACAGGCGGCGCTCCGGTAAACGTTTCATTACAATCAACCTCTACAGCACTTAGCGAAGTAGTTGTAGTAAGCGTTGGTTACGGTTCTCAACGTAAAAAAGATGTAACCGGTGCGGTTGAAAGCATCAGCTCAAAAGATTTCAACCAGGGCGCGGTTATCAATCCGTTAAGCCAGATCCAGGGTAAAGTTGCGGGTGTTAACATCACCCAGCAAGGTGGTAACCCTAACGCCGAAACAGCGGGTATTTCTATCCGTGGTCAAACTTCAATTTCCGGCGATCAAAATCCATTGTTCGTAATTGATGGTGTTGCCACTACCGGTGGTTCACAGTTCCAGAACCTTTCACCTGCCGATATTGAGTCGTATGACGTATTGAAAGATGCATCTGCAACTTCAATTTATGGTTCACGTGGTGCAAATGGTGTTATTTTGGTTACAACCAAAAAAGGCCGTCAGGGTCGTGCGCAGATCGATTATGATGGTTTTGTGGGTATAGCAAACCAATCTAAATACTACGATCTGTTAAATACTGCTGAATACACAAAAGCAGTTAATGATTTGGCTGCTACTAACCCGGGCATCAATCCTGCAACCTATTTAAAAGGTGGTGATGTGGATTGGCAGCGCGCTATCAGCCGCACCGCACTTACGCACAACAATAACGTTGCGATATCAGGTGGTGCAAATGGCTTTAACTACCGCGGATCTGTTAACTACTCCTTACAGGAAGGTACAATATTGAACAACGCCCGTAAACAACTGGGCTTAAGATTTAACGCTGATCAAAGAGCACTTAACGATAAATTGGTATTGTCATTAAATTTATCAAACACTACTGTTTATCGCGATCAACTTACTGATGGTAATCCGCTTAACCGTTATATATTTAACGCGCCACCGACTTACCCTATTTACAATGGCGACGGCTCGTATAATACATTTGTTGACTTTGATTTAGCTAACCCGCTGTATCACTTGCTTGAAACTTATAACAAGGGTACTACTTACCAAACGTTAGCAAACTTCTCTGCCAACTATAACATTTTACCATCGTTAAAAATTGGTGCTACCGGTATTTATATCCATGATAATACCTTAACCCATTACTATCAACCTTCATTTCAGGGAGAGGGTAACTTGAACACCGCTCGTCAAGAGAGCTTCAATAATAACTCTTACCAAAGCAATGTACACCTTGATTACAACGAATCATTTGGTAAGCACAATATCTCAGCTACAGCAGTATATGAGTACAACGATTTCCTTGCAGAAAACTTTTCGGCGCAAGGTTATAACTACCTCGTACCTGAAAACTTAGATAACGTTTTGGCAGGCGGCGATGCATCAAGAAACAAGATCGTATCAGCAAAAACCGAATACAAGATCATATCATATCTTGCCCGCGTTAACTACAACTATGATAACAGATTCTATTTAACAGCATCTGTACGTCGTGATGGTTCTGATAAATTTGGTAAAAATCACCAATACGGTACTTTCCCGGCTGTTAACGTTGCTTACCGTTTCAAGAAAGACCTGTTGAACAATGTTAGCTGGATAGATGATATTAAACTACGTTTAGGTTATGGTGTGGTAGGTAACTCAAGCGCATTAGATCCTTACCAAAACATCACCCTTTACGGTGCCGACAAGAAATATTTTGATGGGGGTAACTCATCATTCGCTTACCCGGCCAGCTATACTTATACCCAGAACGCTAATGCGGATCTGCAATGGGAGCAACGTATCGGTAGAAACATCGGTTTAGATTTCTCATTCTTTAATAATCGTTTATCGGGTGATATCAACTACTATAATGATAAAACCGATAAAATGCTTTACAGATATGGTGTACCTACTCCACCGTTCTTCGTAAACACTATTTACGCTAACGTAGGTGCATTAACTAATAAAGGTTTAGAGGTTGCACTTACCGGCCAGCCAATTAAATCTTCAAACTTTAACTGGACAGTTAACGGTCAGATTACTTTTAACAAAACCAAGATCACCAATCTTGCCGGTACATTTAACGGCTTTACTTTGGCATCAGACCAGATCATCACTGCATATGCATCAGGTCGTGGTTTAAGTTCAAGCCAGTTAACTTATCTTAAACCAGGTTATCCAATCGATGTATTCTATCTGAAACATTATGAAGGTGTTGATGCTGATGGTAACACAATTTTAAGCGAGGATTCACACTACATTGATCCAAACCCTAAATTTAACTATGGTATAGGTAACACCTTTAACTACAACAACTGGAGCCTGAGCTTCTTCTTCAGAGGTGTTTACGGTCAGAAAATATTCAACAACCCGCAGCTTATTTTCACAACCCTTTCACGTTTGCCAAGCAACAACGTAACCAGGGATGCGCTTACCAGCGGCAACAAAGATGTGCGTATATCTGACAAATTCCTGGAGAACGCTTCATACCTGCGTTTAGATAATGCTTCATTAGGTTACAACTTTAAAACTATTAAAGGCATCTCAAACCTAAGGGTATACTTAGCAGGTAACAACATCTTTGTGATTACCAAATACAAAGGTTTAGACCCTGAGTTTGGTCCAAAATCTCACTATGTTGATGGTAACGTAGGTGATATACAATTGTATCCTAAATCAAGAGCGTTCGTGTTAGGTGCTAACGTATCATTCAAATAATACTGACCATAATTATTAAGAAAATGAAAAAGAAATTATCATATATATTACCTGCTTTGTGTGCGGCGGCTGCAATAATGTCCGGCTGTACAAAGTTGGATAGCCCGGTGCATAACCAGGTGCTGCCTTCAGACTTCTTTAAAACGCCGCAACAAACTGCCGCGTTCCTGGCACAGGCTTACACGCCGATGGCGCAAATTCCGGCTAATGCTGTATTCCAAAACAACGAGGCCTCAACAGATGAATTAATTGTTCCTACCAGGGGTAATGACTGGTTCGATGGTGGTAAATGGCAATCATTGTGGTTACATACATTCCTTTACGATATTGATAACATCAATAACGCATGGAACGACTTGAGCAATGGTATAGGTAAATGTAATCTCGTATTAACTACCTTAACAACACTTCCTGAATCAAATCGTCCTGCAAATTACGATCAGGTAGTTGCCGAAATTAAAGTGTTAAGAGCATATTACTATTTCATGTTTATGGACATGTTTGGTAATGTACCATTGGTAACCGACTTCAATACCGACCCTACTAAAATCACCCAGTCAACAAGGAAAGATACTTACGACTTCCTTGAGAAAGACGTAGAGGATAACGTAGAAAAACTGGTAGAACCTGCGGCAGGCGTAAATTCTGCTTATGGCCACATGACCAAATGGGGTGGCTACATGCTTTTATCTAAACTATATTTAAACGCACAGGTTTACACCGGCACTGCGCAATGGCAAAAAGCTGCAGATGCGGCAAACAAAGTGATCTTATCTAACAGATACACATTATCAAGTGATTTCTTGTCAAACTTCGCTAATGCCAACGAGACCTCCACAGAGAATATCTTTGTTGTTCCTTTTGATAACATCAACATCGGCGGTAACAGCATTGAGATGTATACCTTAAATTATAACAACATTTATACGTATAATTTAACTAATACACCTTACAATGGTTTCTGCGCACCAACTGTATTTTTCAATAGCTTCACTGATGCTGATGCTCGTAAAAAAATGTGGGCAGTAGGCCAGCAATACAGCTCGGCAGGTGCACCTTTAACGGATAAAGCAACAGGCTTACCGGTAATTTTAGTGCCTGAAGTTAATCAAATTAGCAATCCTGCCGATGCATTTAAATTTGCAGGCGCACGCAGTATTAAATATGCACCTCAAGCAGGCACCAGCGGTGATGTAAATAACGACGGTGTTATCTTTAGGTTGGGTGATGCAATGTTGATGAGAGCAGAAGCGCTATTGCGATTAGGCCAGCCTGGTCCGGCGCTTACTTTAGTAAACCAGATCAGAAACAGAGCCGGTTTAACTACGCCATGGACAGTTACCGACCTCACACCCGCAAACCTGCTTGCAGAACGCGGTCGCGAAATGGCTTGGGAAGGATGGCGCCGTAATGACCTGATCAGGTTTGAGGTAGCTGATAACGTGCCATATTTTACAGGTGCAAGAACACCTGCTAAAACACAGGATGCAGCTGATAAACACACTTTCATTTATCCTATCCCACAACAGCAGTTGATCACCAATAACAAATTGGTTCAGAACCCGGGGTACACTGGTAAATAATAATTATTAAAGGATTAAACGTGCTATATTTAGTTTTACGCTAAACTATAGCACGTTTTCCTTTTATATTGCTTTCTATATTTTAAATGAAGAAATGGTTTATACCCGCAGGTATAGTATTGGTGTTGGCCGCAATAGCTTTCATCCCGGTTAAGCAGAGTTATCAGTTAAGTATTAATTCCAATTATTACAATGTTTATCAAAACCTTGCATCGGCCCAAAACTGGGTTAAATGGAATCCGGATTTTTTGGGTAAAAATGCAAAAATTGATAGCAGCGGCGTAAATAGTTTCTGTGTAAAAAGCCCGTTATCAACAGCTAAACTGCAGATTGTTGGCTTGGGAGCTTTCAATATCAACGTATCCGGCGGCAGTGGTGCCGGTTTGTATGATTGCGTGGTAACCACTACTGATACAGCTAACGTCACAAGAGCATTTGTACGCCACCGGTCGCGTTTGGCGGGTTATCTGTGGGCTGCCATTAAAAACGATACCAACAGTACTTTTATATATAAACTTAAAAGCTATCTCGAAAATACCCGTGCACGTTACGGCTTCTTGATCGGAAAACAAAACACGCACGATCAGTTCTTTATTGTAAAAGCTAATAAATTACCTGCCGATAGCGTATGCAGCGGCAACATCAAAATGCTTAAATATCTCAAAGCACTATCAGCAAAATTTAAGCTTGATACCTCTGATACTTTGCGCTTGCAATATTTATCAACAGTAAATGACACGGCGGAAGTGATTCTTGGCGTATCCATATCTAAAGAAAAAGTTACCGATAAAACGGTGCAATTTATGCAAATGCCCGGCAGCAAAGTCTTGGTGGGCAATTTTAAAGGCAAATACAAGGATAGGCAGAAACTTTATCAGGCTTTATACCTATACATGTCTGATCATAATATACATCAGCAAACCAAGCCTTACGAAACATTTACAAATAACACCTTACCATTAAATGATGAAAGTATTGTTGATATGCAGGTGATAGTTCCGTATGTTTAAAGAGTTATACTAATAAAAATGTCTTTCAGAATACTCACTGCGGCTTTTTCGCTCGTTTTGTCCCTTACTTTTTTTAGCGCATGTAGTCCTAAGAAAAGCAAGGTGAGTATATTTAAAAAGCGGGCTTCTGAAAACAGCAACGTTAAGTTTGTAAACAAAAATACCGACGGTACCTCGTTCAATATTCTCGATTATCTGTACTTCTACAACGGGGCAGGGATAGCCTCTGCCGATTTTAATAACGATGGCCTGGAAGACCTGTACTTCGTATCAAACGAAGGAGAGAACAAGTTATATCTCAACAAAGGCAATCTTAAATTTGAAGATATTACCAAAAAAGCAGGAGTTGCAGGCACCGGCAATTGGAAAACAGGCGTAACTATTGTAGATATAAACGGCGATGGCTTTAAGGATATCTACGTTTCAGTAGTAAGTGGTTATAAGGGATTTAAGGGGAAAAATCAACTATACATTAATAACGGAGACCTCACTTTTACAGAGTCAGCCGCCAAATACGGGCTGGATTTTGAAGGCTTCTCTACACAGGCCAGTTTCTTTGATTACGATAAGGATGGTGACCTGGATATGTTCCTGCTCACTTCATCCGTACACGATAATAATTCTTATGGCGATGCCAGCCAGCGCCTGGTGGCTGAGAACAAAGCCGGTGACCATCTTTACAGGAACGATAATGGCAAGTTTACAGATGTTACAGCAGGCTCGGGCATTTACTCATCGGCCATCGGGTATGGCCTCGGTGTAAGCGTAGGTGATCTTAATAACGATGGCTGGGATGATATCTACGTCAGCAACGATTTTTTTGAGCAAGATTACTACTACATAAACCAGCACGATGGAACATTTAAAGAGCAACTGAAAAATGCCTTTGGCCACACCAGCTTGTACTCTATGGGCAATACCATCGGTGATGTCAATAAAGACGGCCATTTGGATGTGCTGAGCACGGATATGTTGCCCGGAGAACTTACCGCCCTTAAATCAACCGTAATGGGCGAGTCGCTGGATATTAATAACCAGCAGGTACTATCCGGCTATCATTACCAGTACACCAAAAACTGCCTGCAGTTAAATGTGGGTAACGGTAAAAAGTTTGTTGACATCGGGCTTTACGCGGGTGTATCGGCAACAGATTGGACATGGTCGCCCATTATGCAGGATTTTGACATGGACGGCTACAAAGACCTGTTCTTCTCAAACGGTATCAAAAAACGTTTGAATGATATCGATTATCTCAAATACCTCAACGACCCTAGCGTGGCCGGAGATTTTAAAACCAGTCGCTTTTTTGATAACGAGAAGATAAACCTGATGCCCAGCGGCAAGGTACATAGCTACCTGTACCATGGTAATGATACGCTGAAATTTGACGATATATCCGATGGTAACGATATGGTTGACCCGTCCATGTCATCGGGGACAGTGGCTGTCGACTTAGATAACGACGGCGACCTTGAACTGGTGACCAACAACATGGACGAACCGGCTTTTATCTATCAGAACATGACGATGGAGAGTGTCAAACAAACCAAACCATCGTATATAAAATTAAGCGCCAAATACACCAAACAAAACCCTGACGCAATAGGGGCTAAATTTTTTGTGCGCTCGCAAAAACAGGTAGATCATCAGGAGATTCAAACCAGTACGGCCTACGCAAGTAACCAGCAGAGCAATCTACTATTTACCTTCCCCAAAGGCGATAAGCCAATGGAGATGCTTGTTGTTTGGCCGGATAACTCTTACCAGTTGGTGAAAGATTTTTCGATTGGTAAAAAATCGGTTATCACTTACAAAAAAGAAAATACGCAAACTACCGCCGATGTTGGCGGGGTGATCAATAGTTTTATCAGCGATAAAAAGCAGTTTACCTACTTGGATGTTAAGGCTGATACGCTGGGCAGTATTAAACCATTTGAAACGCTCGATTTTAATTACTATGGGTTGCTGCCGCATGGCTATTTTCCGCATGTGCCTGCCATTGCGGTAGCTGATGTGAATAACGATGGCTTTGAAGATATATTCGTTGGCGGCATAGCGGGCGAGGAAAAGTATCTGCTGGCAGGTGGTAAAGATGGCAAGTTCACGAAGGTTGCGGTTGATGCATTTATTCCGTTTAAAGATAAGGGTGATGTAAATGCCGTTTGGTTGGATGCCAACAAGGATGGCCTGCCCGATCTGATGGTGCTGAGCGCCAGTCACCCATTTTTTGAGATTGAAAAACGCAACCAGCCAAGGCTATATATCAACAAGGGCAACTTTAAGTTCGAGGCTAAGGCTCTGCCTAAAATAAGCGCCCTGCCATCGCAGCTGTTTGTGTACGACTTTAACGACGATGGATTGCAGGATGTACTGCTTACAGAAGGTGTTAATTTCGAGAATTACACCGCAGCATCAGGCTCATTGGTATTACTCAACAACAAAGAAGGGAATTTTACGATCGCACCTAAAGATGCTTATAAGGATGTTACCTCAATACAGCATGTAACCAGCGTTAACGCTGCTGATATAGATGGCGATGGCAAACGAGACATTGTGGTCACCGCCGAGTGGCAACCTGTGCATATCTTCCTGAACAAGAACAAAAAACTGGTTAAACAAAGCAACGCCGTTTTGGATGGTCAAAAAGGCTGGTGGCAGAGTGCTATTGTAAAAGATCTTGATGGAGATGGCAAAGCCGACTTGCTTGCCGGTAACTGGGGACTTAATAACAAATACAACGTTAACCCCCGGCAACCCTTGTACGCTTACAATACAGACCTTGATAAGAATGATAAGAACGATTTGATCCTTTCTTATTATTACCAAGGTAAGTACTACCCCTTCAGGCCTAAGAATGACTTGGAGATGGAGTTGCCGTTCATCAAAAAGGAGTTTTTGAGTTACCGGAAAATGGCTGATAAAACAACTGAAGAAGTTTTTAAGGATAAGTTATCAGACGATGGAAAACTGGAAGCCAACCAATTCAGCACCATGTTTATGGGTGATGTGCTGAATGCTAAAAATGCAGTGGCTTTGCCATATCTGTTTCAGCAAGCACCTGTGCATTCGATGATATCCCTCGATAACAAACAAGGCGATATTTTGCTTAATGGCAACTTTTGGCAGATAACACCTTATGAGGGTAAATATGACGCGCTGGGTTTGGTAACCACGCATTACGATAAGGCCAAAAAGCAGTTTTCAGCACCTGAATACTGGCTGAATGATCTGCTGAACTCGCAGGAACTATCGCGCATTTATCCGTACAAAACAAGCACCGGTACTGCATTTATTGCCGTTACTTATGATGGCGAACTGATGCTGGTTACTAAATGAATTGAATTTAATAACGCCAATATAGAAAAGGTTAAAACCCTGTAGCTATGAAACGTTTACTGATATTATCTGCCGCCTCGATACTATTGTTTGCGTCCTGCAAAAACGCCGACTATAAAAAAGTTACCCACGACCCTGAACTTTACCGCGTTACCGTAAAGCGCCTGAATGATATTGTGTTGGAGAACAACTTCCCGCCGGTAATTGCATCGCGCAACTATGTTTATGCCAACATTGCTGCCTACGAGGTCATCGCCGCTGGCGACCCAAAGCATTACCGGTCATTATCCGGGCAGATAAAACACTTGCCGGCTATGCCAAAGCCAGAGAAAGGCAAAGAGATCGACTTTCATTTTGCCTCTTTGCTGTCATTCTGTTTTGTGGGCAATGCCGTTACCTTCCCCGAAGGGAGTATGTTTACGTATGTGGATGAGTTGAAGAAAAAGGTTAAGGACGGCGGGATGCCATCTGAGGTTTTTGAAAACTCTGTAGCATACTCGGATACGGTTGCAAAAGCCATCATGAAATGGAGCAAAAAGGATAATTACGCAGCTACCCGATCTGCCAGTAAATACAACGTGGTACGCAAGGATGGCCGCTGGATACCTACACCGCCCATGTATGCGCAGGCACTTGAACCACACTGGGGCGAGATCCGCCCGATGGTGCTGGATTCGGCATCGCAGATACCTGCACCCGAGCCACCACCCTATAACATGACGGATAAGAACAGCGTGTTTTACAAAAATGTAATGTACGTAAAGGGTAAGGTTGACAGCCTTTCTGCCGATCAAACCCACATGGCCGATTTTTGGGATGATAACGCTTTCAGGCTAAACGTGATTGGCCATGCCCAGTTCGCGGTGAAAAAGTTTGGTCCGGCAGGGCATTGGATGAACATCGCCGGTATCGGCTCAAAAATGACAAAAGCTGATTTCAATACCACGGTAGCAGCATACACCAAGGCGTCAATAGCTTTGTTTGATGCCTTTATCAACTGCTGGTACGTAAAATACAAGGCCAACAGCGTGCGCCCCGAAACGGTGATCAACAAACTGATTGACCCTAACTGGAAACCGCATATCCAGACACCACCGTTCCCCGAGTATATCAGCGGGCATGCGGTAATATCGGCCGCAGCTGCCGAAACGTTGACCGATAGCTTTGGCGATAATAAATCATACACAGATTCGTCGGAAAGTGAATTTGGGATCCCGGCAAGGTCATTTAAATCGTTTAGGGATGCAGCTAAAGAAGCTTCAATGTCGCGTGTGTATGGTGGCATCCATTACAAAATAGCCTGCGATATTGGTACCCAAACAGGGATAAAAATTGGCGACCTGGTGAACCAAAAATTACAACTGAAGATCAAGTAAACTAACCTTATATGAAAAGATTTTTTGCTTTGCTAACGGGCATGGCCCTTATTACAGGTGTGTATGCACAAAATGTTAGTCCGTGGATAATAAAGGCCGACAAGATTGATCCTAACAACTATTACGGTATCACCGTTGCCAACGGGATGATAGGCATCGTATCATCGCCCGAGCCTTTTAAGGTGAAGAATGTAGTCCTGGCAGGAGCGTACGATCTTTATGGTCGCGGCAGGGTAAGCAACTTTTTGAATAGCTTTAATTTGCTGAATATGTACCTCGAGGTGGATGGTAAACGCCTCGATGGTAAAATGGTGAGCAACTACCGCCAGGAACTGGATATGCAGCACGCCGCCATGACCACTACTTTTGATTATGGTGATAAAGCAACTATTAAATACACCTACTACTCGCTGCGCCAATTGCCGTTTACAGTACTAACAGACGTAAGCATCACCGCAAAAATAGCCATCAACATTACCGCTGCCAGCGTAATGGAAGCACCCGATGCGCTAAAAGAAGTACAAAACTATTATAACGAGATAGACCGGCCGCATGTAACCATCAGCCTGTTAACCTCAACTGCAAAATCACCTACGGGTAAATTGCAGCTTTGCGCTTCAACTTCGTTTTTATTTAACGAGGAGCATGGTAAAGAACCGCGCGTGATCCATGAAATGTGGGATAATAACATGCACCTCATGAAATTCAGCAAAGCCATGGCTGCGGGGCAAACCTACAAATATGGCGTTACCGGTTCATCCATCACCTCGGCACACCACGCCGACCCGCTGAACGAAGCAGAGCGCCTAACCATCTTTGCCAAATTGGAAGGTAAAGACCGTCTCATCCAGTTCCATAACAAAGCCTGGGACGAACTTTGGAAAAGCGATATCCAGATAGAGGGCGATCCACAGGCCCAGCAGGATGTACACAGTATGCTGTATCATCTGTACTCATTCTCTCGTGCAGGAACCGCTTTGTCACCTTCGCCAATGGGATTATCTGGCTTGGGCTATAATGGACACGTTTTTTGGGATACCGACCTTTGGATGTACCCGGCCATGCTGGTGCTGCATCCAGAGATAGCCAAATCAATGGTTGAGTATCGTTACGAGCGTTTGGAGAACGCTCGTAAAAATGCTTTTTCGCACGGTTACAAAGGCGCTATGTTCCCATGGGAGAGTGCCGATAGCGGGGTAGAGGAAACACCGGTTTGGGCATTGAGTGGTCCGTTTGAGCACCATATAAGTGCCGATGTTGCCAACGCTGCATGGTTATATTACTGTGTTACGCAGGATAAACAATGGCTGCGCGAGCGTGGTTGGCCGCTGTTATCAGCCACTGCCGATTTCTGGGCCAGCAGGGTAGAGCGCAATGGTGCCGGTCATTACGATATCAAAAACGTAGTTGCTGCCGATGAATGGGCAGAGAACATTGATAACAACGCCTTTACCAATGCTGCTGCAAAGGCCAATCTGATGAATGCCACTGCCGCCGCTCAAATTTTAGGCCTGCAGGCCGATAGCGACTGGGTGCATGTAGCCAACAACATCCCGATCCTTAAAATGAGCAATGGCGTAACGCAGGAGCACGCCCAATACAAAGGCGAAGGCATTAAGCAGGCCGATGTAAACCTGCTGGCCTATCCGCTAAAAGCCATCACTGACCCGGCGCAAATAAAACGCGACCTGGAATACTACGAAACCCGCGTACCAAACGAAGGCACCCCCGCCATGACGCAGGGCGTATTCGCGCTGTTGTACGCTCGCCTCGGGAATGGACAGAAAGCCTACCACTGGTTTAAGGACGCCTACGAGCCAAATCTTAATCCGCCGTTTCGTGTAATTGCTGAGACAAAGGGCGGCACCAATCCATATTTTGCTACCGGTGCAGGTGGTATTATTCAGGCGATGCTAATGGGCTTCGGCGGTTTGGACATTACCCCAACTGGCATAACCCAGATAAAAAGCGTGTTGCCATCTAACTGGAAATCGTTAAAAATTACCGGCGTAGGGATTGATAAGAAAACCTACACAGTGAAGTAGGTGTTCACGTTCACGCCATGAACACGATGAACAGTCGTGAACGCCTGATATACTCCAGAGACGCGATACATCGCGTCTCTTTTTGTTTAAAGATCAAAAGAACAGTTAATACCACCTGTCATTGTAACAATCTTATCTATACCCATCCATCAAAACCGCCATTTTCTTAACTTAACCTCATGAAGTACATCTGCCTTTCTTTATTAGCATTCGCTACCATCTCAGCATCGGCACAAACTACCGTAAAACCAGATGCAAACATTAGCCGGATGGTTGATGAGGTATCGTCAAAAAACATCGAGACTATTATTCGTAAACTGGTAAATTTTAAAACGCGCCACACGCTTAGCGATACTACAAGTAAAACAGAAGGAATAGGCGCTGCGCGCAACTGGATAAAAGCAGAATACGAGAGATATGCAGCTGCATCAAACGGCCGCATGAAAGTTACGTTTGATGAATTTGTGCAACCAAAAGGCAACCGTATAGATAAAGCCACACCCATGAAAAATGTATTGGCTATATTAAAAGGGACGGATACCGCTGATAAGCGTGTTTATATTATCTCCGGCCATTATGATTCACGGGCGACTGATGTGATGGATGCTAAGTCATTTGCACCGGGTGCAGTGGATGATGCATCGGGCACTGCCGTGTCTATGGAACTGGCGCGGGTAATGGCGAAACGGCAATTCCCGGCTACTGTAATTTTTATGGCTGTTGTAGGCGAGGAGCAGGGCCTCTACGGCTCGGGGAATGTTGCCAAACGCGCAAAAGCCGAAGGATGGCCGATCGATGCCATGCTGAATAACGATATTGTAGGCAATACCTACGGGATGGAAACCGGACTGAAAGATAACCGCAGTGTGCGCATCTTTAGCGAAGGCGTGCCGGCTGCGGAGACGGAAAAAGAGGCATCCATACGTAACTCAGTCGGCGGAGAGAATGATAGTCCTGCCCGCGAATTAGCACGTTATATTAAAGAGGTTGGCGAACGTTATGTAGAACAACTTGATGTAAAACTGATTTATCGCCGCGACCGTTACCTGCGTGGCGGCGACCATACACCATTTTCGCAACAAGGTTTCACCGCTGTACGCGTTACCGAAATGAATGAAGACTTTAACCGTCAGCACCAGGATGTACGAAAAGATAAAGGCACCGACTATGGCGACCTGCCCGACTTTGCCGATTACGATTACATCCAAAAAGTAGCCCGCATGAATTTATCGGTATTGGCCAATCTTGCACTTGCTCCCGGTCGCCCGCAAAGTGTGGGCATCGTTACCAGCGGCTTAACCAATAAAACCCAACTGAAATGGGAAGCACCCACAAGCGGAAAAACTCCGGCAGGCTATTATGTACTGATGCGCGAGACCATCAGCCCGTACTGGGAAAAGAAATTTTATGTAACAGGAACTTCGGCCAATATTGGTTACTCAAAAGGTAACTATCTTTTCGCCATACAAGCCGTTGATGCCGACGGACATGAAAGTATCCCGGTATTCCCTAAGCCGGTTAGGTGAAATATTTTCGATAGCGTCATCCCGAATTTATTTCGGGATCCCACATGCCATTCTTCCGCGTCATTG
>JAESTD010000010.1 GCA_016763755.1 Mucilaginibacter sp. | reverse complement strand
CCTCTCCTTTGGAGAGGGGTATGGGGAGAGGCTTCCCTCTCTCAACTTTCCCTCCCCCTACTAAAATTTCCCAAATCAAATTGTTATGTTTGGGCGGTAATTTCTTATCCACACGCATGAGTACTTTTTTGGCTTATTTAAAAACCAGGCAGTTTCGCAACACCATATTGTTAGTGGTAGCAACAACCATTGGCATTGTGCTTATTGCGTTTTTCAGCCTCAGTTCATATACCCGCCATGGGCAGGGCATCCCTGTACCGCAATTAAAGGGGATGAATGTTGATAAAGCCATGGCCCTGCTTAAAGATCAGGGGTTTAACTATAAAATAGATTCGGTTTTTGTGTTAGATCAACCACCCGGTACCATTGTGGAGCAAGATCCGGATGCCGGTACAAACGTAAAAGAGAACCGTACCATATACCTAACCATGGTTACTCAACTTGCACCGAATGTATCGTTGCCTGATGTGGTTACCGATCAAAGTATTTATCGCGAAGCTGTTGCAATACTATCGAACTACGGCATTAAAGTTGGCGATACTACCTACATATCAGACATAGCCCGCGATCGCGTATTAGAAGTACGCATGGGTGGCCAAGTTATCAAACCGGGTACCAAGATACCAAAAGGCTCAAAGGTTGACCTGGTGCTGGGCAACGGCGAAGGCGCAAGCGAAGTTGAGATACCGGAGCTGGTTAACTTAGATCTTGATGCTGCAAAGTTTGCCATCCGTGGGGCAAAACTTACTGTAGGCACCATTATTTACCAGGGCGCTATTACCGATTCGGCCAACGTGGTTGTGGTTTCTCAGTCACCTGCAAAAAGCGATTCGTTAAGTACCACCAGCATTGGTACCCGCATTAACTTAACTGTTACACAAGGCAAGCCTTCTGATGTTCCAAATTGATGCTAAGCAATTTAATGAGCTTTTGCAGAACGGCACAACCGTAAACATACTTGACGTTCGCGAGCCTATCGAGTATCATAGCTTTAACATCGGCGGCCAAAATATCCCGGTGAACAAACTGCAAAAAGGGATAGAAAACATCAGCTACAACAAAACGGACGGGATAATCGTTATTTGCAGTGCAGGCATACGCAGTGAGGCTGCTTGCGAAATACTGGAAGCAAACGGCTTTAAAAATGCTGTAAACCTAAAGGGTGGTTTAATAGCTTTGCAGAGAGAAAAAAACCAATAAAAAGAATCTACCTAAAACATATTATGAAAAAATTTTGGATAGCACTGGCAATTATTATCGTGCTTTCATTAATAGGCACCGGCGTATTTTATTACCTGCGCTTTATGGGGCCAAATGTTACCGATAAACAGGAATATCTTTATATAAAAACAGGATCGAACATTGATGATGTTTACAAGACCATTGAGCAGCAAGGCATCGTAAAAGATACCAACTCGTTCCTGCAGGTGGCGCACAGTATGAAATACCACACCGTGAAGCCTGGTAAATACCGGCTAAAACAGGGCATGAGCAACCGCGCTTTCATCAATATGCTAAAATCGGGCAATCAGGAAGCCGTTAAATTCTCATTCCATAATATGCGAATGAAAGAGCAGTTCGCTGCTTATGTAGGTAAAACTTTAGAACCCGATTCAGCATCGATGATCGCGTTGTTAGATTCTACCAAATTTGCCGAGCAATATGGCCTAACCACCGATAACATCTACACCATATTTATCCCTAACACCTACGAAATATACTGGAACACCACTCCAGAAAAGCTTTTCAAACGTCTTTACGCCAACTATGAAATATTCTGGACTCCTGAGCGCAAGCAGAAAGCTGCAGCTATTAACCTTACCCCGCAGGAAGTTTACACACTGGCATCTATAGTAGATTCTGAGGCGTTGTTTGATAGCGAAATGCCAACCATTGCAGGCCTGTACCTTAATCGCTTAAGGAAAGGCCAAAAGCTGGAATCAGACCCCACAGTGATCTTCGCACTAAAAGATTTCACCATTAAACGTGTGCTTAAACGCGATCTACTTACCAACTCGCCATACAATACTTACCTGTACAAAGGCTTGCCACCAGGCCCTATCATGATGCCGTCTATCGCGGCTATTGATGCGGTGCTGAACTATGAACATAACGACTACATCTATATGGTAGCAAAAGAAGATTTTTCGGGCCATCATAATTTTGCCAAAGATGAGGCCGGCCATCGCGAAAATGCGCGCAAATACCACGAGGCTCTTAACCAACGGAATATTAAACGCTGATGTTCCAGAACGAAACCAGGATAAGGGTGCGCTACGGTGAAACCGACCAGATGGGCTATATGTACTATGGTAATTACGCCGAGTTTTTTGAAGTGGGCCGCGTTGAAATGTTGCGTAGTCTTGGGCTTACCTATAGCGGTATGGAAGCATCGGGCGTGATGATGCCAGTACTGGAGTTGAAATGCAAATACCTTAAGCCCGCCCGTTACGATGAGGAGATAACCGTAAAGGTAACCATGGATAAAATGCCCGGCATTAAGATCCATTTTAGGTACGATCTGTATAACGAGCGCGAAGAACTGATACACGTTGGCGAAACACTGCTGGCCTTCATCAACATGAAAACCAACAGACCTTGTTTGCCCCCTGCCGAATTTCTTGAAAAACTTAAGCCTTTTTTTGAGTAATTTTAAGGCTGATGAAATGGCTGCATCGCGTTTTACTGCACTTTAGATTTTACCAATACCTTACCGACTGGACTAAAACAGTTTACATACCCGGTTTCAGGCCATTACCCTTGCATACCGTTTTGGTGTTCTTTGTATCCGAGATCCAGAAAACATCGCTCACTAACCGTGCCGCTGCTTTAGCTTATAACTTTATGCTGGCACTGTTCCCGGCTATTATCTTTTTATTTACGCTGATAGCATATATACCGATAAAGAATTTTCAGGATTATCTGCTTAACCTCATTGAACTGATCTTGCCGAACAATGCCTACAATGCCTTTGAGACCACACTTAAAGATATCATTAAGATCCAACATGGTCAGCTACTATCTATCGGCGTAATTACAGCGCTTTACTTCGCCACAAATGGGGTTAATAATTTAATGCAGGCTTTCAATAAATCGTCGCTTGTGTTAGAAACGCGAAGCTGGATCAAACGCAGATTGGTAGCTATACTGCTCACTGTAGTGATAAGCCTTGCATTGCTTATAGCTATCATCATCATGATAGCCGGGCAGGCGGTAATTCACTACATACAGCGCAAATTTCATAGCGATGCTCATTTTTGGTTCTATTTAATTGCGCTATCCCGATGGCTGATTATCCTGGCCATATTCTTTATTAGTATTAGTATATTATATCGCTACGGCCCGGCAAATAAAAACAGGTGGAAGTTTGTTAACCCCGGTTCAATACTCGCCACATCACTGGCAATACTCACTTCTATCGGGTTTACCTATTACACTAACAACTTTTCGTCATACAACAGTGTTTATGGCGCCATAGGTACTCTGATAGTGGTGATGATCTGGCTGTACCTAAACTCCATGATTTTGCTCATCGGGTTTGAATTAAACGCATCTGTTGATCTTTCTAAGCGCACAATTCGCATCTCAAAACCGCGGTTTAATACCTTTAGAGCCAAAAAATCCAATCAAAATCAACATTAAAAATTTGGCTTTCAATAGCTTACAATTATTTTAAAAAAAGTTAACATCGGATTTGCCAATTCGCGCCGGATTTGTACTTTTGTCCCCGGAGAGCTGGCAGAGTGGTCGATTGCGGCAGTCTTGAAAACTGTTGACTGTAATAGGTCCGGGGGTTCGAATCCCTCGCTCTCCGCCAAAAACGAAAAAAGCTTTTGAATCATTAGATTTAAAGGCTTTTTTCGTTTTTAACCATATCAAATTATACCAAAGGTTTTCATCGCTTAGTGAGACTATTGCGAGACCTATTGATACTTTCTAACTTTAGGTCTCGATAGATCGCTAAAATTTTAGTTAACAACTTAATTTACAGCGATATGATTACTACCATCCGATTAAATTTTACTTTAAAAAACACTAAGCTTTTAGCTAACGGAACGGGACCTATTTATGCACGAATCACCTTAAACGGGGAACGTGTCGTTATTTACTTGCTCAGCGGGTGAGGTGCAAAAGGGCTTTTGTTCTTTTGCCCTTCGAGGATCCTAATGATGTCCTCGTATTGGTAATAGATGATGCCACCGATCTTGGAAAAGGCCAGCGTACCGTTCACGCGCAGGTTCTGCAGGGTACCGTTCGAGATCTTCAGCAGGTTCTTCACCTGGTAGCTTTTCAGCCATTTCTGTTCGCCGAATTGCGGCTTGCCAGTTAACTCTTTTAACATCCCGAACAGCTCTTCTTTGAAGCGTTCCAGGTCTTCCCTGGTGATCAATTCCACATTCACTTTCCACTCTCCTTCTTTTGATTTTTTACCACGTAAATAAGTCTTCGACAAAGCTGAATAATCCCGCAACGTTAGCCCCAATCTCTACCCGTTCCCGCCGGCCAAAAAGAAACCCACGGGGCCGGTGAGAAAAAATAAAAGGCTTATCCGCTACGGTGTAACCACCGTTATCGCGACCAAAAATAGAAAGGACTTTTTAATTTATCATCACCAAAATTTGGGGAGGATAAGAATGACTGTCAGTTATGACGATATAGGTTGTTTTGACGAAAATGTATATCGATTCCAAAGTATGAAAAGAAGTTAACAGGTACAACAAACACACCCCTTAACTTGATTGCCGGGATCAAAGATTTAGTTGATGCGAAGCATGGATTTTTAAATTCTGGGTTAGACACGGTAAAACCTTGTTCGTCAGGTTCGAATATCGCTTTTTCTACCCCAGGTATTATGGAAAATCCATGGCCATTTACGCCTCTTAATGCGTATTTGACTGTAGAAGGTAAATCTTGCCTTTTTCCGTACTAAAGCTTAGCAAATAACTATTCCCGTCTTTTCGTGAGACTGTTGCTCCCGTTTTAAGCGGAACATTACTTCGCACCCTGCAGGTCCCGCCAGTGATCGATGTGATAGTTGATCTGATTAATTTTCCGGCGTTCCAGTCCATATCGACGGTAAAATTGCCACGCGCTTTCAGGCCTTTGACCACTCCGCTGTGCCAAGCTTCGGGCAGAGCCGGAAGGAGGAATACTTCTCCGCTTTGGCTTTGCAGCAACATTTCGGCAATCCCGGCCGTTGCGCCGAAGTTGCCATCGATCTGAAATGGCGGATGGGCGTCCATCAAATTAGCATAGGTGCCTCCGCCCTGGGCGTAATTAGTGCCTTCTTCTCCGGTCAAATGCAAAAGGCCGCACAGGATCAGGTAAGCATGGTTTCCGTCCAGTAAGCGCGCCCAAAAGTTTATCTTCCAGGCCTTACTCCAGCCGGTTCCTTCGTCACCGCGTAACTCCAGGGTTTTACGGGCAGCGGCAGCCAGATCGGGTGTCGTCAATGGTGAGATCTGTTCACCAGGATATAAGCCGTACAAATGCGAAACATGGCGGTGGTGAGGATCGGTTTCCTCCCAGTCTTTATACCATTCCACCAGATTTCCTTTTTTGCCGGTGTGGAATGGCAATATTTTGGCTTGCCTGGCGATCACCGTATCACGCAGCGCATTGTCTTTATTTAACTTTTCGGATGCCTCAATAAAGTGTGCAAACAGATCCCGTATAATGGACATATCCATCGTACTACCGAGAGCAATCGTGCCTTCTCTGCCCTGCTCGTCCTTAAAAGCATTCTCAGGCGAGCCACTTGGGGCTGTAACCCAATAGCCGTCCTTATCTTTCACCAGCCAGCCGAGCGTAAATTCCACCGCACCTTTCATTAGCGGATAAGCCTTTTCTTTCAAAAATGATTCGTCTTTTGTGAACAGGTAATGGTCCCAGAGATGACGGCAGAGCCAGTCGCCTCCCATTGCCCAGTTAGCCCACATTGGATCTCCGGAGCCATCACCAACGGGATTGCTCATCGCCCATATATCGCTGTTATGATGAACGACCCAGCCATTCAGATCATAAAATTCTTTTGCGGTTCGCTTGCCGGTAACGGAAAGGTCAGCAATGAGTTTCAACAAGGGCTGATGTAGTTCGCCCAGGTTAGTGACCTCTGCAGGCCAGTAGTTCATCTGAGCGTTGATATTGGTAGTGTAATTTGAACTCCATGGAGGGCGCATTTCGTTATTCCATATGCCCTGCAGATTAGCTGCCGGGCCGCCCGGACGCGATGAGGAGATCAGCAGATAGCGTCCATATTGAAAGAACAAAGCTTCCAGCCCAGGATCTTTTTTACCTTCTGTATATGCCAGTAAACGTTCACCCGTAGGTAGGTTAACCGTATCCTTTCCGTTGATATTCAGGCTCACCCTGTTGAAGTAACGATGATAATCCGCAAGGTGTGCCGCCAGCAGCGCGTTGTAAGAACTGGCAGCCGCAGCATTTAAGGCTTTAGTGGCATGTGCCATTTCGTCTTTACCTTCCGTGACCGGGCTTTTGTCAAAACCATTAAAACTGGTCGCGGCAGAGATTAAGATCGTGACTTCGTCGGCATTTTTGATGCTGATCCCCGATGTATCGGCTGTTAGTGTGCCTCCTTTATGCAGCACTTTGTTCATCCATACATAACGCATACCCTTCGTTAATGAATCTTCGTAGCTGACCGGGTGAGTGTTGACGTTATGGTATACGGGATCAACATGACCAGGTGCCTGTCCTTTGATGAGCAGGACGTTTGATGACAGAATGGATTTGCTGTTTTTAAGAGGCGTTCCGGCTGAGACTTTCAGGCTCAGCATCCCCGGTTTACTGGCTGTTATTTTTAGCACCATCACCCGCCCGGGTGCCGACGAGAACATGCTGCGGGTATATGTCACGCCGACTGCGGTAAAACGCGTTGTCGCCACAGCGTCGCTGATGTTCAGATCGCGGTAATAATGAGCAGGTTTCCCCCCGCCGAGGTCCTGGTGGATCCGGAGATCGCCCAGCGGCAGATAACCTTCAGAGAAATGCCCCTGCATTTTTTTGCTCAAGGTTATGGCTTTTTGATAGTCGCCTGCAAAAATAGCTTCCCGCAGCTGCGGCAGATAGGCAGGAGATCCCGGATTCATACCTCCTTTAACCGGCCCGCCGGACCACAAACTACTTTCGTTAAGCTGGATGAGTTCATCGCTTATGTGGCCGAATATCATTGCTCCCAGCCGGCCATTTCCAATTGGTAGTGCCTGGGTCCATCGTTTCGCGGGTTGCTGATACCATAGC
This sequence comes from Mucilaginibacter sp., assembly GCA_016763755.1. Classification (GTDB taxonomy): domain Bacteria; phylum Bacteroidota; class Bacteroidia; order Sphingobacteriales; family Sphingobacteriaceae; genus Mucilaginibacter. The sequence continues at coordinate 16,910 of JAESTD010000010.1, read as the reverse complement.
TTGAGCGGCTGTTGGCAAAAGGCCCCGAGAGGAGCAAGTACCATCAGGGTGAAAACAAGTTTTTTCATAAAGCGTATTACATAAACGTGGCGTTCAATTCGCAAGCTAAGTAATAGTTGTTAAAAGTAGAAGAGAACCCACCGGAAGATACCCCGCCGGTTCTTTGCGGCTGTTATTAAGCCGCTTTGATCATTTTGTTATTCGCTTCGGGAAAAACCGTTTAAAAAAGCTATAATGCTTGTTGAACAAGTATAGCTTTTACCCTGTTATTTTGTTCAATCTCTCTCTTTTTTAATTAATTGGTTTGCCACAGGCCTGCTTTTAAAGCATAAGCTTTTCTGCCGATATCATTAAGCAAACCATTTAAATAAAAATCCATCGCCGAGTAAATGTCATCGTGTTTTTCAGAGTAATTGAATACATAACGTTCCAATAAAAGGAGCATGATAAGTGATGAGTTTTCTGGTGCAAGTTTTGTGCGATAAATATCCTCAAGAACCCCGCGCTCAATATGCCGCTTAGCAAATGATCTGAGGTTGACATTTTTAAAATATTCAACCGCCTTTAAGGCTTCCGGCTGTCCTTTTAAGTTCTCCTTGCTGAAAAACATCCGGTTTTCGCGGAGCACAGATAACACCGGTATGTGCAGCTCCATCTCATGTAAAGTATTTTTTGACAGATTGATATTCTCCTCTATTTTTTTTGTTACGCCTGCTATGATATCGTTTAAGAGAGATAAAAAAAGCTCTTTTTTGCTATGATACACCTGATATATTGTTTTTTTGCTCATGCCGGCATGGCGTGCAATATCATCCATGGTAACACTTTTTTGTGATACTTGCTTAAACAAGGTGTAGGCTTGCTGCCTGATGTGTTTCTCTTTTTTTGACGCATCCATAATCAAAAATTTAAAGCTTAAAAAATAGGAAGCAGTGAAAGCGTAAAATTGAAATAGAACGAACTGCTGCGATCGTTCTTCAAAAAATATTCGCTTGCATCTTTGTTAATATCAAAACCTCTTGATTGAATAGGGGATAACACACCTGCGTTTACACCTATCATAAACTTTTTGGCGATGCGGTATTCCAAACCGGGGCCGGTTTTTATATCCAGTGTATTGTACCCAACTTTATCAGGCAAAAACGACTGATCGTAATTGGCAAAGGCCATGGTGCCGGCAAGGCTTGAGCCTAATGTGCCGTACAGTTTTGAGCTGAATGGCTTTCTTAGCATGATCTGTTGTGGCAAATTTACATTCAGTTCGGTTCCGTTTTTATACTTGCGCCAGTAGGTATAAACAGGTATTACAGGGGTTTTAAGGAATGGATCTATATTGATCAACAAGCCTAAACTACTGCGCATATCCCGGCGTTGTTTAAGCGTAAATATCAAACCACCCAGGTAGCTTACCCTGTCAATAGAGCCACTTTCTGAAGTTAAACCACTAATGCTGGCCGTATATATCACCTGTTTGCCAAATAACGAGTCGCGGCGGATGAATGAGCCTGTAAAACCAACGCTTTGCCGATTTACGGTTTATCCATCAAGCTGGGCAAGTTCGGGGTACACAGGCTTAAGTTCGCTCAATTTTAAATTCTGCTGAAAGTAACTCACCGTTGCCGTTACAGAATTATTCCCCCAGGTTTTTATGGGGATGTTGAAAAGCGCGGAGATCCGTTCCTGGCGTAGCTTTCCTTCGTAAAGTTTGTTGCCTTTTATAAATGTAGTGATGTCGCTTTTTGGGATAATATCCATACTCACGGTTGCCTGGCGTAGTAAAGGGTTGCTAATGGCAGCTTCTGTTAAATAAACTTTGCGGATGGAATCGGCCATTTGTTTACGGCGCTCCGTAGGGCTTTGGGCATAGGTATGGGTTATCAACGCCATGCTAAGCATTGCGGTTAAAGTAAGGGGTATGTTTTTCATGATTCGGATCGGAAAATTAGAGGCGGCGGTATAGGAGACCCGCCACCTCATTTGGATATATGGATTGATTTAGTGGAACATTAATTAGTAGCCAGCTTTTTCTCCGGCTCTTTTTTCTTTTGGAAACGGTTCTTCAGTTTTTCTACTATGACGTACATGGATGGCACTACAAACAGCGTAAGGATCATAGAACTAGTGAGCCCCCCTATGATCACCCAAGCCATGCCATTCTTGATCTCTGAACCGGCACCGCTTGCTATGGCTATCGGCAGCATACCCAATATCATAGCGAGCGTTGTCATTAATATCGGTCGCAAACGTTCGCGGCCCGCTTCAACAAGCGCTTCTTCAACAGAGCGGCCTTCCTCTTTAAGCTGGTTGGTGAAGTCTACGATCAGGATGGCGTTCTTGGATACCAGACCCAATAGCATGATAACCCCGATAATGGAGAAGATATTTAGCGTTTCCATCGTTAAAGCGAGCGCTAACAACACGCCTATCAGCGCCACGGGTATAGAAAACAGCACCACAAAGGGATAAATAGCGCTTTCATACAATGCTACCATGATGAGATACACCAGTACAATAGCCGTTACAAGTGCTAAACCAAGACTGGCAAACGCATCACCTTGATTTTTTACATCACCCAGGTATTCAATCGAAACACCTTGCCCGGGTTTAATGCTTTTGGCTTTTTCCTTTATCTCATTGGCAATAGTACCTGTAGGGCGACCGGCAACATTAGCATTAACCGTTATAGAATTTAGCCTGTCGCTACGCTCTAAAACAGATTCGGCTAAGCCCTCTTTCACTTCAGCAAACTGGCTTAGTACAAAGGTTTGCCCGTCATTATTAATGAATGGCAGGTTACGCACATTATTGATGTCAGAGCGGTCGCGCTGACCAAAGCCTACAAGAATATCATATTCCTTGCCTGATTGTTTAAACTTGCTGTCATCATTACCGCTAAAGGCGTTTTGCAAAGCCATACCCACCTGGGTGGCATTCAATCCAAGCTGTGTCATCTTATCACGGTCGAGTTTTATCTCCACCTGTGGTTTTGGGTCCTTAACCGATAATTTTACAAACTGGGTACCCGGCACGCTGCTCACTACCTTCATGTATTGCTCGGCAACATCGCGTACCGCTTTCAGGTCAACCCCTTTTATCGCGATCTGTATAGGTGCCTGGTTACCGCCACCTGATACCGAAGTTGGAGAAGCCGTTATCTTAACGCCCGGTATTTTAGCACTAAGCTCTTTTTGCATGCTGATGCCAAATTCTTCGGCGGTAAGCTTTCTATCGTTTTTATCTACTAATGATATGGTGAGCTCGGCCAGGTTGGCATTGTTGGTTGCGTCCTGTACACCGCCGGATACAAAGCCAACGCTCGAGAACACATTCTTCACCTCGGGCCGTTTCATGATCATCTTTTCCACCCGTTGCGTTACAATATTGGTTTGATAGATGGATGAAGCCGGTGCAAGCTCAACGTTCAAAAGCAATTCGCCCTGGTCGGCACTGGGGATAAATGCGCCGCCCACAAACCCAGCAGGAATGAGTGCTATACTGCCAACAATGAGCACAATAACACCGGAAAGTACCCAACGCTTTTTATGTAACGCTTTATGCAGCAGGCGGCCGTAGGCTTCTTTTATCACATCAATAATGTGTTCAAAACCGAGGTTAAGCCTGCCCCAAAGGGTTTCTTTTGTAAGATGCTCTACACGGCCAAATTTACTGGCCAGCATTGGGGTAACCGTAAATGATACAAACAAACTCATGAGTGTGGAGAACACCACTACCAATGAAAATTCGCGCAAAAGCGAGCCGATAATACCGCCTGACATCGCCAGAGGGAGGAACACAACAACATCTACCAGGGTGATAGCCAGTGCGGTAAAACCGATCTCGCTGCGGCCTTCAATGGCCGCAGTTTCTTTATCGCTACCCATTTCAAGGTGGCGATATATATTCTCTAATACAACGATGGAATCATCCACCAAGATACCTACCACCAACGACATCGCCATCAACGTCATGAGGTTGAGCGAGAAGCCTGCCAGCAGCATGGCAATAAAGGTTGGAATGATGGAAGACGGCAGGGCAACCAGTACAAACATAGAGCTGCGTACGCTGTGCAAAAACGCAAGCATCACTATGCCTACAATAAGTACGGCCAGCCCAAGATCTTCCATTACGCCATCAGCCGATTTTAGGGTGTAGATTGACTGATCTGATGAGACAGTGAATTTTAAGTTATTTTTGGGGTATTGTTTTTCAATCGTTGTAAAACTTTCTTTAACCGCCTTGCTCACATTTACGGCATTGGCATCAGATTGCTTGATGATCTGGATACCAATAGATGGCAAGCCATTAATGTGGTTGATAGCAGTAGGTTTTTTGGTAGCATCTATTACCTCGGCAACATCTTTCATGTAAACGCTGCCACCACCGGGTTGCTGTTTCACAATAATGTTGCTTATCTGTTCAACCGAGGTAACATTAGCATCATACTGGATGGTTAGCTGCTCATCCTCGGTCTCAATACTACCTGCCGGGAATGATTGATTGGCGTTGCTAACCGCATCGGTAACCTGGGCTATGCTCATACCATACGAGCGCAGTTTGCTTTGGTTTACGTTTACCTGTATCTCTCTTTCATCGCCACCGATAATGTTCACCTGGCCAACACCGGATACGTTTTGTAAAACGGGTTTCAATTGTTGGTCTACAAAGTCATACAAAGTTTTTGATGCCATGGTAGAGGTAACACCGGCACGTATTACAGGCGCTTCTTCTAGGTTAACTTTATTTACTATCGGTTTATCGATGTTTTTCGGCAGATCATTTTGTGCCTGGTCTGCTTTACGCTGTACGTTGGCTTCAGCCTCGTCGATATTTGTACCGGCTTTAAGCTGGATGATGATCTGCGACAAACCCTGCTGCGAGGTCGAGTTGATCTTATCCAGGCCTTCAATGGCGGCAAAAACATCTTCCAGTTTTTTGGTCACTGCGGTTTGTACCTCCGGTGCCGAAGCGCCTGCATACACCGTATTCACGGTAACAGTAGGCACTTCAATTTTAGGCAGCAAATTATAGTTGAGTTTAAAATAAGATTGAGCACCGAATAATATGAGTATCGTGAAAATTACCACGATAAGTAAGGGCCGTTTTACGGCAACTTCTGCTATTGACATAGTGTGATAATTTATTTTGAAACATTAATTGGGCTGCCATCCTTGAGATTGATCTGGCCGGAGGTGATAACTTTCTCGCCCTTCTTCAATCCCTCAAGAATTTGGATCCTGCCGGATTGTTCCAATCCGGTCTTTATCGTCCGCATGCGTGCAATGGTATCTTGTGCTACAAATACAGCGGCAGTTTTTTGATTGCCTGCAAGTGCTTCGCGCGGGATGGTAAGTATCTGTTGTCGGGTTTTTCTTGAAAAATCGGCATACACAAACGTTCCGGAACGTAGCAGGGATTGCTGCGTGTTATCTATGTGGATCTCTACCAAATAATTGTGTGTGGCATCAGCTTGCGGACTAATGAAACCTACCCGCCCATCGAAATTCCTTCCCGGGTAAACATCGGTTGTGATGATCACTTTTTGACCCGGCTCGATCTGATAAACCTCGGCCTCAGTTAAATTCACCTGAACTTTGGCTTTTGACAGGTTTACGATAGAGGCTATTTCGCCGCCATTGCTTACCGCAACGCCCTGCTCTACATTTTTAGCAGAGATTGTGCCGCTGGTTGGCGCTTTGATGGCAGCGTCAGCGAGGTTTTTTCTCGCCTGGTTTACCTGGTTAACTGCATCTGTATAATCCTGGCGCACCTGTTCTAATTTTTCGCGGGTAGCAGCCTGGCCTTGATAAAGGACGCTGTATGTTTGGAGATCATTTTTCAGTCTGGCTGCATTGGTTTGAGCTTTTTGCAGATCGAGGTTTTGTAAACGTGTATCGGTAACGGCTAATATTTGCCCTTCAGATACATGGTCGCCGAGGTTAAAGAGCACAGCACTGAGTGTCCCGCCGGTAGTAGCCAATGCTTTTACCTCTATAAAAGGCGTAAGGCTACCGGTTTTCTTGATGGATATCTCTTGCACTTGCTCTTCAACCGGGGCTGTTTTAACAGGTATTTGTACGTTTTTGGTTTGAACGGGCTTGTTTTTCTCGTTCAGTTTCTTTTTGTTGGATGCCAACCTCACAACGATAAGGCCAACCAGTATCACTATTACGGCGATGACGATATATTTTCTTTTCATGATTATTGTAGTGAAGAGTAAAAGGTTTTTAAACTGCCTGCCGATTTTTCCATATCAATGCGGGCAAGGATGAAATTGTAAAGTGATTGCACATAGTTGTTTTGTGCTTCCTTAACCGAATTGCGTGCGTTGAGCCAATCGGTAAGGTCTGTTGTGCCTTTCTGGTATTGCAGGTCGGTCACTTTAAATACCGATTGCGCCAGGTCAATGTTATGATGATTATTTTCTACGTTGCTTTGCTCTTTTAGCAGCTTAGTTTTGGCATTCTCATACTCTAACTGGTACTTGCCTTCATCAAGCTTAAGGTTTTCTATCGCGTTTAGCCTTTTGTATTTGGCCTGCTTGTATTGTGCATCGCGTTTAAAGAAATCAAACAAGGGGAAGCTCAATTTTAACCCCACAACCGAATAATCGGTGATGCCCGAGAAGGATGGCCCCAGGTTATCGGCGAAGCCTACGCCACCATAGCGTGCAAAGGCGGTAAGTTTTGGGAAAATGCCGTTCTTGATGCGTTTTTCATCAATTTCCAGTAACTTACTGTTAACGACAGACAAGCGATAATCTACCCGATTGCCTACCGCAAACCCAGCGGTATCAGGTATTTGAGGCGCATTGATATGAATGGCGTTGCTGGCAGCGGCGCTATCTATTTTTAATGGGTTGCTTATAGGGTAACCCATTTCATATTTTAGCTGATTTTCGGCAAGGGTGAGGTTACTCTCGGCCACACGGGTTTGCGACAGGGAGTTGTTATAATCAACCGTTACCTTATCAAGGTCTTTTTGTAAGGTGATGCCTTTCTTAACCTGTAGCTTGCTTATTTCAATCTGCTTGTTATAAGTTTCCTGATTGGCATGCAGCAACTCTAATTGTTCCTGATAAACAAAGATCTGGTAGTAGGCGCTTGAGATATTATAGATGATCGCCTCATCGTTCTGCTGTTGATTTAATGTTGCCTGCTCTTTATTATAGCGGTTAGCTTTTAAACCGGTAAGAAGGCTTTGATCGTAAATGGTTTGGTCTAACTGTGCGGTTAAGGTTGTATTATATTTTTTAGTAAAAGCCACACGGGTATCCTCGGGGCCAAATACACCGGCCGGGATAACGGTGGTTTGTGGCTTGATGTTGTTATCAACCTCGCCGTTCAAACTTACCGAGGGTAGGTAACCTGCCAGGGCTTCTTTAGCCTTTGCATCGGCAGCTTTCTTTTCATTTGCATAAACGGCCTGACTCCGGTTGTTCTTAAGGCCGTACTCAATGCAACTTTTTAATGACCAGGATGACTGCGCCTGCACTAATATGGGCAGGAGTGTCAAAAAGGTCAGTATGCTTTTCTTGATCATATCTGTTGTGTTTTAATATCCGCTGCAGAGAACTTTGAGAGGGCCCGTTAGCAGATTTATAGAGGCAAAAGTATCCCGGGTATTTACCGGCAATTGAGATATGATGACGAAAGAGACAATAATAGGACTGAGATGAACATATCAGCCACTGAAGTGACAACTGCGCTTATTTACGGTGTGCATTACATTTCAACGCCAATATGGTACATTTGACCACCCCTTTTGTACACATGAGGCAGGCTTGCCGGAGTGATAGCCTGTGCACCGCTAATTTTGAGAATTATGTACAGGTCCTATCAACTTAAATCATGCTTAATGCTTATCCTGATATTAGTGGTAAGCACGCTATTGATGCGCCTAAACGATCCAAAGATGTCATACTTTTGGGCAGCTGCAGCGCATACCGCGTATATAAGTTCGTCGGTGTTTATTTGCTGGATCATACAGGCGGTTATTAAAACGCACGCACCTGCCGGATGGTCTGCAGCTATCACAACGTGGGCGAGTTTGTTGATAGGGAGCATAGTGGTGTTTGGGATAGGTTATTTTTTTATAACCATAGTACCTTCGAAGTATTTATTTGCCGACATGTGGCCGCATCGTGATGCCGCTGATTTTCTGAAACGCTTGTTGGGCTCATTTTTCCTTAGCATGATCTGTTTTATGATATTCAACAATCAGTTTACCCAACAAATATTGCAGAAAACGCGGTTAGAGAATGAGCAGCTTAAACAAGCTCACCTGCAGGCACAACTGATAGCCTTGCAACAACAGCTTAGCCCCCATTTTTTGTTCAACTCGCTCAGCACACTTAAAACCATAGCAGAAGATCAGGACACAAAAAACTTCGTTTTGCAACTATCAAGGGTGTATCGTTACCTGCTTACCAACAACGACAGGCAGGTTGCCCCGCTGGCAGATGAAATAGAATTTGTGAAAGCATACTTGTATATACAGGAACAGCGTTTTGATAGTGCGCTGCATGTATCTTTAGATATTCCCGAAAATTATATGAATGCTAAGATCCCCCCATTGTCACTGCAATTGCTGGTAGAAAATGCCATTAAACATAATGCGTTTTCGCGCGAGGAGCCATTGCTGGTTGCCATTAGTGTAAACAGCCATAGTGAATTGGTGATCAGTAATAGCTATCGCCCCAAAAAAAATACTGTAGAAAGTACCGGCCTGGGTCTACAGAATATCAGGGAGCGTTTTCAATTATTATTTGGTAAAGGCATCACTATAGATAAACTTCATGATACTTTCACTGTTAAATTACCACTCTCCAATCGCGTATGAAAGTAGTTATCATAGAAGATGAGCCGCGCACAGCCCGCGAATTAAAATCGATATTAGAAGGTATTGATGCGGAGATAGATGTGCTTTCCATACTCTCGTCAGTTACTAATGCTGTGAAATGGTTTAAAGACCATCAATCGCCCGATCTGATCTTTTCTGATATTCAGTTAGGCGATGGTTTAAGCTTTGAGATATTTCAGCAGATAGAAACTCCTGCCCCGGTTGTATTTTGTACCGCCTATGACCAGTATGCCATAGCCGCTTTTGACTCTAATGGTATAGATTATCTTCTAAAGCCACTTGAGGAAGCTATGGTTGAGAAAAGCCTCAATAAATACCGGAGGGTAAAGGCTCACCTGGCTGGCGATAATTTTGCCGGTGATCTGGGCAAAGCCATGGCCCAGTTAGAGGTGGTCTATAAGCAATCGCTGCTTGTTCATTACCGGGAAAAGATCATCCCCGTAAAAACGGGAGACATACAATATGTTTATGCAGCAAACGGCGCTGTGTTATTGCATACAGTTACCAATGATGATTATGTGGTGCAGTATACAATAGACCACTTAGAACAAATGCTTAAGCCCAACAGTTTTTTTAGGGCTAATCGTCAGTTCATCATTAACCGCAACGTAATAGAAAACATTGAACATTACTTTAACCGCAGGCTTTTTGTAAAGCTCAATTGTACTACGCCGGAGAAGATTATCATCAGCCGTTTACGTGCACAGGATTTTTTGCGATGGATAGAGCATTTCTGATTAAATGAATGTTATTGTCGTTCATTTGCTGTCAATCTTAGTATCTATCAATAATCCTCATACTTTTAAGAGTAACTAATACCTGGAAAGTAAAAAGCTTATCTATCCCTCTGCATTTTTTTCCTATTAACTTAGGTCTTAAATAACAAAGCGGCGCCGCCGGGCGGCGGGCCTGCTTTGTATAACCAATTAATTATGAAGAGATCGTTTTGTTGTGGTTGTTATTTCGGTGTATGGGTCGCTTTATAGTTTTCGTTTTTGACCATCACAGCCAAAGATAGTGCGGCGATATCGCCTATCTCCTCTGAAAGGCCCGCCGGAACGATCTTACATGCTGTTACCGATTCGAAATAAGCTTCCTCGTTAATCACTTTGTAAAGGGCAGGATCCAGAAGGGCCTGTGCTCTGCCATAAATACTGCCCAGGATGATCATTTCGGGATTAAGCATATCGATAAACAGAGATAAGGCCTTCCCGAGATATTCACCGCAGATACGGTAAACCTCTTTTGCCGTCTTATCTCCTGCAAATGCTGCTTCCGCAATTGATTTTGCAGTTATTCCGGACAGATCGGACGGCGTTTTACAAAAGGCTGCAGCTTTACCAATCTGAAGGCACTCCCTGGCTTTCACCTGGCCGATCTGGGCAATACCCCCACCACTGCAAAATCCCTCAAATGAACCTGTCTTGCCAAAACCAACCGGGCCAAAGGGTGCCAGACGTATATGCCCTACTTCGCCCGCAAAATCAGAGATACCGGAATAAAGCTGGCCATTCAATATTAAACCGGCCCCCATACCTGTTCCGAAGGTCAGAAAGATCAGGTTGTCGTGACCGCGCCCTGCGCCGTATTTCCATTCGGCTACCGCGCAGGCATTGGCATCATTTTGCAATAATACCGCGCAATGAAAACGCTCTTTGGCCATCTTAACAATTGGAATATTGTCCCAGCCGATTAAATTCGGAGGTGAGAGGATTACTCCCTTTTTACTGCTGAGCGGCCCCCCGCAACTAATGCCGACACCGGTAAGAACATCCGGTGAGATACCGAGTTGCTTCAACAGGCGTTCTGCGGTAATAAAAAGTTTCTCTATCATTTCATAAACAGGCAGATCAGTGGGCATGGCCTCTTTGGATATGATCTCGATCTTTTGTCCTTGTTGTTCGCCGAGTAGTACAGCGCATTTTGTGCCGCCTATATCAAAACCTAATAACATATGTTTATTGTTTATCTTCTGCCAATGGTCTGATCTCGATGTTCAGAAATTCTACGGTGCCGTGTTTAGCGTAAAGCCAAACGGTGTTGCCGTTTTGCTGATAGGTCCTGTTAACAATTGTCCGGCGGTGATCGATATCGGCATCCAGGATACCATCCTTCATCACCAGATCTATCTTTACAGGACTTTCCAATCCATTAACGCCGTAAATGCTGGTATTCCCGAGGCTTACCGTTTTGTTGTTTGATGATAGGTTTAGCTTGTAACCTCCATTTCCTTTTTCGTCTGCTTTTACTACAAGGCCATACTCCTGGTTAAGCCCGGTAGGTTTAACGGTTAGTGTTATGCGGCAGTTTTCGGGAATATGCGTTATCCTGGCACTGGCAACGCCCGCACCGTCAGAAAGTATGATGCCTCCGGAAGCACCTGGCTTTGCTTTGTACATCGGCTCAGGCTTAAGGTTAAGAGGGGTGCCTGTTTCCGGGATCATTTCTGCAGGGAAGGATGTATTGAGGGTTCCGTCAGGCTCCTGCGTAACTTCACGGAACAATGAATTTCCGCCAAATATTTCATGTTCATTGTCCTGGTTGCTTTTTCTGTTCGGCACCCATGCTGCTGCGATCCTACGATCATTTTTAAAACTCGCGGTTTTCACCACATTTGACCAGTCCTCATCCAGCGCCTGGTAGCGGGGTTCTTCCCAGGGGCCATATGGTTTCTTGGATTTAACATAAGAAGTGTTGCTATCGTCACTGTAAACCAGGTAATACCAGCCCTTCCAAAAGAAATAATCCGGGCATTCGGGAGACGATTTTTGGCCGGTCAGTATCGGATCATGAAGCGTCCAGGTTTTTAGATCTTTTGAAGAAAGGTGTACCAGGCAACCGTTGAACCTTTTCATCACAGGGTCTTCCTGGTCACTGGATACAAAAAGATGAAACTCACCTGCCTGGTCTACAAAAACTTTTGGGTCACGAAAGTTCCGTTTACTATATCCCGGTGCAGAGGTGTAAAAGGGGTTGGGTTTCTGTTTATCGAAATGGATCCCATCCTTACTTATAGCGTAGCTTAGCTGCTCGTTTACATTTCCTTCGGCATTCACCAGCCTTGTGGCATAAAATGCATAATATTTACCTTTATAATAGGCTACAGATCCTGTACAAATGGATTTCTCCCAGGGCTCGTCTATACCCAGCACTATTGGGTATTGTTTCCAGGTTTTCAGATCAGATGAGGTGCTTAATGCCCATTGATGCCCGCCCAAACCATTCAAGCTGGCATGGTGGGCAGAGTCCAGTAACCAATAATAGTAATAAGTACCGTCAAGTGAGAATGGAATGCAGTCGCCTACAAAAAGATTCCCTTTAGGTTTAAAGTACTGCATGGTACTGGTTGACTGTATGGTCGGATCATATTTAACGCCAATCTGCGCAAAAGCAACATGACCGGTTAAGACAATTGTAATAGCTAAAAACAAATTTTTCATATAATGTTAATTAAATTTCTTTCGGAGATTTTCCGGATCTCCATTTTTTTTCAATATCCTCCAACGATTTTCCTTTGGTCTCAGGTATATAATAATAACCCCACAAAAGGCCGGCTATGCAAACCAGGGCATACAACCAAAAAGTAATATCTACCCCAAATGCGTTCACTAATTTCAGAAAGGTAAAGGCAATGACCGCGTTAAACCCCCAGTGAGCGAGTGAACCGATGCTCATGCCGACACCACGTACATTGAGCGGAAATACCTCTGAGATCAATAACCAGCCAAGCGGGGCAAGGCTGATAGCGATAAAGATGATGAAGCAGACGATGCTTAGCACCGCGAAAACCGGTAAACTCGCACCCAGCTGCTCTTTAAAGTGAAAACAACCGCCAAGCATCAGCAAAGATGGTATCATGCCGATTATGCCTATCATATATAAGCGCCTGCGACCAACTTTATCCAGCAATAGTACTGATACAAAGCAGGCAAGCACATTTACAGCCCCGATAATAATGGCCGGCAGGATTGACCCTGTATTACTGACAATACCCGCCATTTTGAAAATGATCGGAGCATAATAAATGATGGTGTTTACACCCGAGAACTGTTGAAAAAAGAAAATACCGATGGTAATGATAAGAGGGGCACGCAGCCAGGGCTTTAACACCTCTGACCACCTTGTTTCTTGTTGGTTTTCGATCTTTATTTCTGCTTCCAAATCAGCAAGTGTGATACTGAGCAGGTCGGGATCTTCAACTTTTTGCAAAACCTTTTTGCCATCGTCCCAACGGCCTTTACTTATCAACCAACGCGGCGTTTCGGGCAGAAAGAACATCCCGATTAATAGAATTACCGCGGGGATAACACCAACGAGGAACATCAACCGCCAGGAATCTGCACGGCTATCATCTGAGAGCCAGTAATCAGATATATAAGAAACGAGGATACCGATAGTGATCATCAATTGGTTGAGGGTTACCAGTGCACCGCGAGCGCGGGATGGCGAGATCTCAGAAATATACATCGGCACTACATATGACGTAATGCCGATGGCGAAGCCAATAATGATACGCATGATAACCAATAAGGTAATATTTGGCGCATACGCGCAGCCGAGCGCGCCTACAGTGAATATCACCGCGTTGACAATAATCATCCGTTTGCGGCCCATTGTATCAGATAGCTTACCACTGCTGATAGCACCCGCCACGGCACCAATAAGTACGGTTGTGGTGATCAGCTCTACGCTGGCATCCGAAAGTCTCCAATATTGCTTAAGAAAAGGCAGTGCGCCAGATATCACACCGGTATCAAAACCAAACAATAAGCCGCCCGTTGCGGCGATGATCGCGATGAGTAGTACATTGGTCTTCAATTTCATTTCAGCGGGGTTTAATATCCTGGATTTTGTTTATACAGACCCTTACTAAAATTGATCTGGTTTAAAGGGATAGGCATATACTCGTCCCGGCCTTTTGTGAAATGTGCCGTTCTCAAATGAGCGCGCTTGGTACTTTCTGATGCAAAATACGCGTTTAGATAAGTGTCCGCAATACCCCAGCGTACCAGGTCAAACAATCGATTGCCTTCCATGGCAAATTCCAGGCGGCGTTCGCGTCTTAAGGCTTCACGTGCATAGGCTTGTGTCCAGGTGCAATTAACGCCCGGCTGATAGATGGCTACTTTGTAATTGCTTACCAGTGTCCCGTTCGTGTTTTTAAGCAACGTGGTACTGTTGGCGGCGCGCTGCCTTACCTGATTGATTACCGGAACGGCTTCTGTTTCTCTTCCCAATTCGATCAAAGCCTCGGCTTTCCAAAGCAGCACATCCGAATAACGTATCAACTCCCAGTTTTTAGAGCTCGACATAAAAGGCGGAATCCTTTGAAAAGAGGGGTCATTATACGCCGCCACATCTTTCATGCTGGTGTAATTACCATAAACTGCCGGGTTTCTGGCCCAGGATTGTTGATATACGAACGAGGGAACATACTTAAACGGATGGCCGGGTATGCCAACCGTATGATCCAGTCTCGGATCAAACGTTTGCGTCAGGAAGTCGTTTGCTGTAGTCGCATCGGTGTTATTGTAGCCGGTAAATAAAGGTAAGCCGTTGGCATCGGTCTTAAAGTTATTCACCAGGTCTTGGCTCGGGATATGCTGCCAGCAGCATCCGTATTCCTGGTTCATGGGATAGGAAAGCGCATGTCCCATATCGATGCGGCCAAATTTTGTACCATCGTTTTTTGAATATTGAATAGCGAAGACCGATTCAACGTTATTATCATACTGCGCCAGGAAGTTTTGCGCAAAATCAGGTGTTAATCCGTATTTACCGGCAGCAATCACTTCATTGCAAAGCGAAACTACTTCCAGCAGTTTTGCCTGATCAATACCGGTAACTACATGGTTTTCATCCTGTTTATACGCTTGGTATAAACGCACCTTAGCAAGGTAGGCCTTCGCCGTGTATTTATTAGGCCTTCCAACTTCAGTTTGCGTGGCAGGGAGATTATCAGCCGCAAATATAAATTCGCCGGCTATCTTCTCCCAAAGCTGGTCACTTGTTAGCTCACGGTTTGAAATTTTAATGTAATCGTCTTTAGAAACTGTTTCGTCAAAATAAGGCATGTAATTGAACAGAATCTTTAGCATAAAATAGTAGTTGCCGCGCAAAAAACGCATCTCCGCCTGCCTCGATGCCTTGTTTGGGAATTGCGCCGCATCAATGGCGTTTACGCGTGTAAGCGCATCATTTACTCTTCCGATGCCGTTGTACATTTGTGCCCACATCTCATCCGTAAGCCCGTTAGTAGACCGGTTGGTAACAAACGTTTCATAATCGTTCCATTCGCTATTATCGCCAACGCCGTCGCCGCCTTTATAAGCGTCGCCACTGCGCAGGCTTCCCCATGGCCATAGGCTGTTTGATGTATGGATATTCTCATTACCCAATGATGAATAGGCAGCTATCACCATCTTTTCAATGTTTTCCGGGGTGTTCAGGTCGTCACTTGACGCCACACCCTGTGGTTTTTCTTCAAGCGATTTTTTACATGCGACCGTCATCAACAAGATGAACAGGCCTAAAAGTATTTTATTTTTCATGCTAATGGTTCCTTATGGTTAAAATGATATATCAAGGCCTAAAGTGGTTATTGCAGGTACCGGATAGCCGTTCCCCGGGTTCTCCGGATCTGCTGCGGTGTATCCTTTACTTTTAATGGTAAACAAGTTAGAGCCTTGAATAAACACCCTTGCCTTTTGCACTTTTAAGCCCCTTAGCGCTCCTCTAAGATCATAGCCGATCTGCAAGTTCCTTAATTTAAGATAGGAGCCGTTTTCTATAAAATAGGTCGATGTCCGGCCTTCGTCATTCGAGTTAACAAGCGTTAGCGCCGGTATGGTAGAGTTTGGATTACTTGGCGACCAGGCGTTCAGCACCCTTGTGCCCCAATTACTGCCCGGCCATAAGGAGCCAAAATCGGTAAATGTTTTGTAAGAATTGTAAACCTGCAAACCCTGCACGCCTTGGAAAAATGCGCTTACATCCAAATTTTTCCACTTTAGGTTGAAGTTAAGACCGTACGTAAAATCCGGATTCCCGGTGCTGATATAAGTCCTGTCTTTATCGTCGATCTTATTATCCCCGTTAAGGTCTTTAAAACGCAACCTGCCTAAACCCTTGCCCGGCTGCGCAGGCGAGTTATCAACCTGGGCTTGCGATGTGAACAACCCATCTGCTACCCATCTAAAAACCGAATTAATAGAACGGCCTACGATGATCTGGTCAACCCCATTACCCGGATAGGCCGTATAAATTTCGCTAGGAAGGTAAGTAACCTTGTTACGAAATGTGCTGAAATTTGCGCCTACAGAAAAGATGATATCCTCTGACAATCGCCCGTCATAGTTCAGCATAGCATCTAACCCTTTGTTTTGCATCGATGCACCGTTATAAGTTTTGGTACCGCCCTGGCCTATGGCTGCCAAATACCCTGGTGTTATCAATATATCGGAAGTGTTTTTGATATAGTATTCAACACTACCCGTGATCTTTTGTCCAAACAAACCAAAGTCGATACCGAAATTAGATTCCTTTGTTGTTTCCCATTTAAGATCGGGGTTGGCTTGTTGGATCTTTACGAAGCCGGATGGCAGCGTACCGGTACCGGCGCCGCTGATATCATAAGCAGTGCCGCCGTCAGTATCAAAAACATGGTCAGTGCCATAAATAGCCGAGTATAAGCTATACGTAGCGTAATTACCCGTTTCCTGGTTACCTGCCTGCCCATAACTATAACGAAGTTTCAAATCTGAAATGAAGGAAAGCGGCTTCATAAAATCTTCCTGGCTGATTCTCCAGCCAACCGAACCCGCGGGAAAATAACCATACCGGTTATTTGACCCGAACCTCGAAGAGCCGTCTCTTCTTAAGGTAGCTGACAGAAGATACTTGTTGTTGTAATTATAGTTTGCCTTGCCGAAAAATGAAAGCAGTGAATTTCCCGATCCGCTTCCACCATTATTAATATTTGATGAACCAACATTCAGATATGCGTAGTCAATATTTTCTAAAGCATAACCTTGCCGCGCGCCAAAGAAATT
>JAESTD010000107.1 GCA_016763755.1 Mucilaginibacter sp. | reverse complement strand
TATCAGGCTATCAAAGCTTGTTGGCCCAGGATCTCAAACACTGGAGCGTAACCGTGTTAAATTGCCAAACGGCTGGTCGTTAACGCCCGTTGGCAAAAGCCTTCCCTTGGGCGATTTGCCGCTCAATATCGCTGTAAGTAAAAACCATCACTTTGCAGCCGTAACCAACAATGGTGAAAGCATACAAACTATCCAATTACTTGATGCGGTTAACGATATTGAACTGGATAACGTGGAAATAAGCCGCGCATGGGGCGGCCTTGTTTTTAGTGCCGATGAACGTTCATTATATGTATCAGGTGGTGATAACAATTGGATAGTACGCTACGATATCAGCAACAAAAAACTCAATGCACAGGATACCATTAAACTTGGCCCCGTGTGGACCAACAAGCCAAACGCATCTATGATATCGCCAACCGGCCTGGCGCTCGACGATAAAAAAGGAATCCTGTACGTAGTAACCAAACAGGATAACAGCCTGTATCTTATCGATATCAAAACAAAATCGGTTAGCCAAAAAATAAAATTAGCAGCCGAGGCGTATACTTGTTTGCTCTCGCCGGATAGATCCAAACTTTACATTAGCCTTTGGGGTGGCGATAAGGTGGCAGTTTTTGATACCCGAAAAAACCAGGTGACTAAAGAGATACCCGTAGGAGATAACCCTAATGATCTTTGTGTATCGCGCAATGGCAAATACCTGTATGTAGCTAATGCAAACGATAATACGGTGTCAGTAATTAACTTGCGCCAGGCCAAAGTATTGGAGACACTCAACACCGCCGTACATCCCACACCCTTAAGCGGAACCACCAGTAACTCAGTAGCCTTAAGCAAGAATGACAAAACACTTTACATTGCCAATGCCGATAACAATTGCCTCGCAGTGTTTGATGTTACCACACCGGGCAAAAGCAAATCCATGGGTTTTGTACCTACGGGATGGTACCCAAGCGTAGTACGCGTTATTGATAATAAATTATACGTAGCCAACGGCAAAGGTTTTTCATCATTACCTAACCCGCATGGGCCTAACCCGGTATCAAAGAAGGAAACCGTTTTGCTGCACGGCGGCGATCCTAATAAAACGCAACCAGTGCAATATATTGGCGGTGGTTTGCTGATGGGGACGCTAAGCATTTTCAATGCACCTACAGAACAGCAGCTTTCTGTGTATTCGCAGGCGGTATATCGTAACACGCCTTACAACCGCGGGCAGGAAGTTGCTGCAAACGGCGAGCCTAACAATCCCATCCCGTTTAAGGTTGGGGGCACCTCTCCTATCAAACATGTTTTTTACGTGATACAGGAGAACCGCACTTACGACCAGGTGCTGTCTGATATGCCTAAAGGCAACGGCGATACCAGCCTGCTACTATTTGGCAGGCGCATAACCCCAAACCATCACGCCCTTGCTGATGATTTTGTATTGTTGGATAACTTTTACGTTGATGGCGAGGTAAGCGCCGACGGTCACAACTGGAGCCTGGGTGCTTATGCTACAGACTACATGGAGAAAAACTGGCCAACCAGCTACGGTCGTCATGGTAAAGGGGCAACGGGTAATACCGGCAAAAACAAGGTTTATATTTGGGATAAGGCCAAACAAGCCAACATTACTTACCGCACCTACGGCGAGTTTATTACCGCTGAGAATACCCCGCAGATACCGGTATTAAAAGACCACTACGCAAAATCATATCCAGTAAAAGACCTGCTTGACCCGGACACGCTGCGTTATGCTGCATGGGAAAAGGATTTTGATTCGCTGATGCGGATTAATGCAGTGCCGCAGTTGAGCACCGTCCGCATGCTATCAGATCATACCGAAGGGACTAAGCCCGGTCGACCTACGCCTTATGCCCACGTAGCTGATAATGACCTTGCCGTTGGCCGCCTGGTTGAACACATCAGCAAAAGCCCGATATGGGAAAATAGCGTAATATTTATTTTGGAAGATGATGCCCAAAATGGCCCCGACCATATTGATGCACACCGCTCTCCTGCTTATATTGCCGGCCCTTTTGTAAAACGTGGCTATGTAGATCACACCATGTATTCTACATCATCAATGCTGCGCACGATGGAATTGATCCTTGGCCTTTCGCCCATGACTCAATATGATGCTTCTGCTACCCCAATGTGGCGTTGCTTTACACCTGATGCAGATAAAAAGCAATTTAAAAGCCTACCATCAAACATCAACCTCAACGAACTTAATCCGAAAGATACCCGCCTCGGTGCGCTGGCAAAAGGACTGGATTTCTCCGGTGTAGATAAAGTGCCCGATGAGATCATGAACACCATGTTATGGAAAGCCATAAGAGGTGAAAACGCCATTGTGCCGAGTCCGGTTCGCGCCGCTTTCGTAAAAGCCAGCCAAAAGGCTGACGACGACGATGATTAGCGGTTGGTAATAACCTAAAATTTTCTTTTCAATCACCTCCTGTCATTTTGAAAGATAGAGAAATGACAACATAATTACCATTAAATTCATCAGATGTTTAAAAAAACATCATATCTTTGTATCATTATGGCAGAGGTTAAATTAAAGCTTAGTGAACAGATAAGTCGGAAGATACAGGATGATATTGTTGGCGGTAGGTTTAAGGCTGGCGAAAGACTTCCTACTGAACCTGAGTTGATGAAGATGTACAGCGTTGGCCGTTCTTCCATCCGCGAAGCGGTAAAGGCTTTGGCAATGGCAGGCGTCTTAACCGTTCAGCAAGGTGCAGGTACAACGGTAAATGCCGACAGGCCTTCGGCATCCATTAATGATAAAATTCGCCACGCAAAGTTCGATGAGGTAAATTCAGTGCGTAACCTGCTGGAGAAAGAGATCATCGCGCTTGCGGTTCAAAACAGGAACGAACAGCAACTGGCTGATATGCAGCAGTGGCTCACAAAACGCCGTGCAGCTATCGAAAACAACCAACGCCAGCAATGCATGAATGCTGATATAGGTTTCCACCAAAGTATCGCCACAGCATCCGGCAATACCGTACTGGCCGATCTTTACCAGAGCTTTACAGATACGATCCGCCATTTTTTTAAAGAGCGGGAGAAACAGGGTGTATCGCACTTTGCCTTTAGTCATCACCTGCACGACCAACTTTTCAATGCCATCAAAGCCAAAAAAGGCAAACAAGCGCAGGAAGTACTTCAGCAGATATTAAGTAATAACTACTAATTCCACAACAATGACCATATTAACTTTTAGCATCATATTATTAGCGGGCTCTTACCTGGCCGGCCTGTTAGGTTCTCTTACCGGTTTGGGGGGCGGCGTTGTAGTAATTCCCTTGTTAACTTTAGTTTTCGGGGTTGATATCCGTTATGCCATCGGCGCCGCTTTACTGGCATCTATCGCTACCTCAAGCGGTTCAGCAAGTGCTTATGTAAAAGAAGGTATAACTAATATCAGGCTGGGGATGTTTTTGGAGATCGCCACAACCATCGGCGCGGTAATAGGCGCTTTAATTGCCGTTTACACACCTACCAATACCATTGCCATCATGTTCGGTGCGGTGCTCATCTTTTCAGCTGCCATGACCTTGCGCAAGAAAAACCAGGAGGTGCTTACGCAGGGCAGTCCGCTGGCAGCGAAATTAAAACTTAATAGCACCTACCCTACGCCTAAAGGCGAAGTGGCGTATCAACTAAAGAATGTTGGTGCAGGCTTTTCTATCATGACGGTTGCAGGTGTTATATCGGGCTTATTGGGCATAGGCTCAGGAGCGCTTAAAGTTTTGGCGATGGATACAGCCATGCGCATCCCTTTCAAAGTGAGTACCACCACCAGTAACTTTATGATAGGCGTTACTGCAGCAGCAAGCGCAGTAGTTTATTTGCAACGCGGCTATATGGATCCAGGTCTGGCCTTCCCTGTGATGTTAGGGGTTTTGGGTGGCGCTTTCACCGGCTCTAAACTATTAATGAAAATGAACCCGCAAGTGCTTAGAGTTATCTTTTGTGCGGCCATCACCTTTGTTGCGCTCGAGATGATCTACAACGGCTTCCAGCACAAATTTTAATTTCTAAGAAAAATTATGAAAAAGACAGTTTCAAATAAATGGCAGGATACCGATGTGGAACAAATTGTTGGTCAGTTACTGCGTTATGGCGTGCTTACGGCGACCATTGTAGCCTTTGTTGGTGGAGCGTTTTACATTGCAACACGAGGTGGAATGCCTATGCCATCATATCATAAATTTACCGGTGAAGGTGCGGGTTTTACTACATATGGCGGCATCATAAATGGCGCTTTAAGCTTAAATTCGGCAGGTATTATCCAATTTGGCGTGTTGCTGCTGATAGCTACTCCCGTGCTTCGTATCATATTTTCGCTGGTTGGTTTTGCGCTTGAGAAAGACCGCCTTTACGTATGCATTACATTGCTTGTACTCGCTGTGATCATGACCAGTATTTTTGGTGGCCTGAAAGTGTGAACTAATGGACAAAACCTTTTTATGTTAACAACTGTTAGGATTTAAAAGGCGCAACTTTGCCTTATAGTTATATATTTGCGATATGAGGTGGTGGGTAAAGGTATTGTTTGGACTTCTGTTAGCTGTAAAGCTAACGCCATCTGTGGCGCAATACCGTGTGGCAAAAACAAACAATGATGCCACCCCACAACAGGAACAAAGCAAAGACGGCAAAGATCATCTCAACAAGCCTATCCAACCCGGCGAAGGTTGTTTGGTCGAGGAACGCTCCGGCAGGCAAATAGAAGTCCATTTTCGCTGGCCCATACAATTATTAAAGTTTTCTGATAATAACATTCAAGCGTTAGTTGCACAATTACTTGCGCGTTGGTACCAACCGCTCGCAAAGGTTCCTTTACAACACATTTACCGAACGTTACTTTTTCCGTTCCATTCTAATACATAGTTCGCGCACTTTTTGTATCGATTTTTAATTGCAGCCTAACAAGGCCTGCTTTTCATTTACCAAAAAAAGACTTACAATGAGCAAACACGAAATTGAGATCGGCACAATGCTGCGCTATCTGGGCCGCCCGTTTGAGGGTTTTAACAAGCTGATAACCGAAGTGAAATTTTTAGGCTACGATTGCAGTGGCTGGAACAGCGTATGGATAGAATACCTTGGCGCACCCCGCCTGGTTGCCTTATCTGATATTGCTGTAGACGAAGAATGAGATGGGCTAACAAGCGTTTCTTAATTTTAATCATTGCTGTTCCGTTTTTATTGGCACTAAATGCCAATAAAAAACCTGCGCCAAAAGCAGGCGAGCTTTCGCTTCCTAAAGGCTTCAGCGCTATTACAGTTGCCGATAGCGTACCTGGCGCAGCAAGGCATATTGCCGTTAATAGTAACGGCGACATATACGTAAAACTCCGTTTTCCCGACAAAGCAGGTGGCAACGCCGCTTTGCGGGATACCAACGGGGATGGCCGTGCCGATATCATCCAAAAATTTGCCGATTACGAGGATAAGGGAACCTACGGTACCGGCATGCGCGTTTACAATGGTTATTTATATTTCAGTTCGGAGACCAACGTTTTTCGGACGAAGCTTGATTCTGCATCACATATCCCGCAGGGCGAACCCGAGTTGGTAATTCATGACCCTGCAGGCCAGCACGAACACGATAGTAAGCCCTTAGCTTTTGATGATGCCGGGCATATTTATGTTGCTTTTGGCGCAGCATCAAACGCATGCCAGGTTGAAAATCGTGTGCCAGGTTCTCCTGGAATCAAAGGTTGCCCAATGCTTGACACAGCAGGTGGCATTTGGCAATTTGATGCCAATAAGCTTAATCAGCAACCTAAAGATGGCCTACGCTATGCCACCGGACTGCGCAGTGTGGTAGCCATGGACTGGAACCACGCCGACCAATGCCTGTATGTTGTTGCCCACGGCCGCGATGATCTGCACCTGCTCTTCCCCAAACAGTTTAATGCATGGCAAAGCGCTGTATTGCCCGCCGAGGAATTCCTGCGCATTAAACCCGGTGCCGATGCAGGCTGGCCTTACTATTATTATGACCCAAACAAAAAACTTCGCTTGCTGAACCCCGAGTACGGCGGCGACGGGAAGAAAAGAGCCTCGGGTGCAAAATACATTCAGCCACTTGTTGCCTTCCCGGCACATTGGGCACCTAATGATCTGTTGTTTTATCGCGGCAGCCAATTTCCGGCGCGGTATAAAAATGGCGCGTTTGTTGCTTTTCACGGATCGACCAATCGGTCACCCTATCCGCAGGCTGGTTATTGCATAGCTTTTGTACCATTTAAAAATGGCAAACCATCAGGTCAATGGGAACTATTTGCTGACGGCTTTACCGGTAAACAAACCATCTTAAGCGCCAGCGAAGCAGTCTATCGCCCCATGGGCCTTGCTGAAGCGTCGGATGGCTCGCTCCTCATCAGCGATACCGAGAAGGGGCGGATTTGGCGTATCAGCTTTACCGGCAATAAAGCAGCGTTCAATCAAACCAACCTGCAAACTATGCTACGTAAAAAGCAGCAATTCTATCGCGATCCTAATCTGGTAAATGACGACCGCAGCAGAAACATGTTATCGCCCGGCGCTGCACTTTATCGCAAATATTGCATGAGCTGCCATCAGCCAAATGGTAAAGGCGACGGCAATTTGTTTCCGCCCCTGGCCGGTTCTGAATGGGTTATAGGTGGGCCTTATGCCGAAAAGCGTTTGGCCATCCAGGCTGTATTAAAAGGTTTGCAAGGCCCCGTTACCGTAAAAGGTCATGCCTATAACAGCGTTATGCCCTCGTTTAGCCAGTTAAGCGATAAGCAAATTGCGCAGGTACTTACCTATGTACGCAGCCAGTTTGGCAACAATGCCAGCATGGTTACGGCGGAAGAAGTAAAGGCATCCAGAAAATTATAGAATGTTTTAATAACGGCTTCAAACAGTTTGTTTGATATGTTGGTAAATGAAGCTTACTTTGCGGCCAAAGGATGGCCTTCCATGTTTACACTCGATAATATTTTAGATAGATTCTACCCGCTTCCCGATACTTCAAAAAATGCGATCATGCAGTTAGTAGAAGAAGTGAGCTACCCAAAAGGCCATGTTCTTTTAACTGCTGATAAGGTTGAGCGGCACATTTATTTTATAAGCAAGGGTATTGTTCGTGCTTACGCAGATACGCCAACCGGGTTAGTTACATTTTGGTTTGGTGCAGAGGGAGATGTAGCACTTTCTATGAAAAGCTATATCTCGGGTGAAAAAAGTTATGAGGATATTGAATTACTCGAAGATTGCAACCTATACCGGATAAATATTGAAAAACTGAAAGCCCTGTATCAACAGGATATCCACCTCGCAAACTGGGGCCGCAAACTAACTGAGTACGAATTGGTACGCACAGAAGAGCGACTGATAGCTATGCAATTTAAGACCGCCGAGGAGCGTTACACCGACTTCATCAATAAAAATCCCGAATGGTTGTTGCGTGTACAGTTAGGGCATATTGCCTCTTATCTTGGTATATCGCAGGTAAGCCTTAGCCGCATCAGGGCAGCCCGTCGCTGATCGTATTTTTTAACATTTGTAAAAATATTGGCGCTTAAGGTTGCCGATCTTTGCAGCAAATTAAATTGTTATGAATTGGTTACTGGTTATTATTGGCGGCGTGTTTGAGGTATTATTTGCATCGTGCCTGGGTAAAGTTCGGCAAACAAGTGGCACCGAGATGTATCTGTGGTTTGCAGGCTTTCTGCTCTCTCTTGTTGTTAGTATGGGGCTTTTAATGAAAGCAACTCAAACGCTTCCTATTGGCTCCGCCTATGCTGTTTGGACGGGCATTGGTGCTGTAGGCTCTGTTATTGTAGGCATTATCATATTTAAAGAACCGGCAACTTTTTGGCGTTTGCTTTTCATCACTACACTCATTGGCTCAATTGTGGGGCTTAAGGCAGTTAGTCATTAATTAAAAAGCTTAATCTTTATCGAAAATCAACGTATTGATTTAGACGATATTAAATAATAAGCAACCATCCCCGCATAAATTCCGTAATATCGCACACAAAAGATCGTCTTTACGGATGTCCAGAGCTCAGTCTACCTATTTTCGTGCGGGTATTGGTCAAATCAGCAGCAATTGGCGCACGCTGATAGGCCAAAATACCGATTTCTCGCTGGAATCACGCGTTTTTCACTCCATCAGCCTGGGCATGATTATGCTTACCGCGGTTTACGTGCCTTATAATTTGTATGCCGGGTTAAATATTGCGGCATTATCATGCATCATCATCGGCGGCTTTTTCTTTTACCAATACTATTTCTCAAGGTTTAAAAGCGTCCCCTATCGCAGTTTCCTCTTTGGTTTACTCGGCCTTATCATACTCCCCATCAACTACTTTATTAACGCGGGCATCAGTGGTTCAACCGATCTGATATGGCCGGCTTTTTTATTGCTGCTGCTTACCATTTGTCCAAAACGCTATCATATAACCTGGGTAGTTACTTACCTCACTGTATTTGTCATTGTTCATTTGATAGAATATCAATACCCTCAATTGGTACAATATCCTTTCCATTATGGCAAAGGGCAATTTATTGACCGCATTACGGCTTTTCCTATGCCCGTAGTAGGGATGGCTATAGTTGTTGGCCTTTTTAGGCGCAGTTATGATCACGAAAAGGCCAAGGTAGAACAACGCGACGCAGAGAAAAGCCGCTTGTTATCCATACTTGCGCATGATTTCAGAGCGCCGCTTATTCAGATCAGCCACTATCTGGAGTTATTGAATGAACCTTCGCTGTTGCCTGCAGATCGTAGTTCGATGGAGCAAAAGCTCCGCGAAGCAAATGATCAAACGCTGCATCTGGTAACCAACCTGCTGCATTGGTCGCGCTCACAATTAGAGGGCACTTCTGTAAACCTTGTGAAACTACCATTGTCAGACACTCTAAAAAATCCCATGGCTATCACAGCGGTGCTTGCGGCGCACAAAAACATCGGCTTTACACAAAATATAGACCCTAACACTAATGTTTCCGGTGATGCCGATATGCTACAATTAGTTGTGCGTAACGTTCTGTAAAATGCTGTGAAATTTACACCTGCCGGTGGTACGATCAATATATGTTCAGCCACAAACGGTGATAACTGTACTATCATCATCACTGATACTGGGTCAGGTATCTCTTTTCAACAATTGCATACTTTATTTGACGGCAACCCTCAGCCAACCTATGGTACTGACAATGAAAAAGGTGTGGGTTTGGGCCTGATGATCTGCAAGGAATTTATGGAGCACCAGAGCGGTCGCATTACCGCAGAGAGCAAGTTGGGCAAAGGCTCTACCTTCACTATCGAAATACCTTTGGCGGTAAATTAAAACGCAAAAAGCCAGTCATTTCTGCACGGCTTATATGTGGTAAACGCAAAAATCAACGGATTAGTTCGTCCAAAAAAAATATAGTTAAAAATCTTCGGAATATCTTTTTGACCTGCTTAATTTCGGTTTTTACCAAACGAAAAAGGAGCCAATTATGCAGCAATATCTTCTTGAAATTAATGGTCTGGACAGCTCTATGCTTGCCATAGCAGGCGGCAAGGGTGCTAATTTGGGAGAGCTCTGTAAGATAAATGGCATCAATGTTCCCGATGGTTTTTGTATAACTACTGAAGCCTTTAAATATGTAGTTACTGAGAACACTTCTCTTAAGCCGCTATTCGATATATTATCAGGCCTGAAGATTGATGAAAGGCAAAAAATCAGTGAGATCAGTCAAAAGATCAGGGAAATTATCGAAGGCACGAATATTCCTGAAGATATTGGCGCAGAAGTAAAACGACACTTGCTAACATACGGCGCGGATATCGCCTGGGCCATCCGCTCCAGCGCTACTGCTGAGGATCTGCCCGGGGCTTCATTTGCAGGCCAGCAGGATAGTTATCTCAATATAATTGGGCAGGATGCAATCCTCAAACATATCAGTAAATGCTGGGCGTCGTTGTTTACCGACCGGGCGGTCACCTATCGTATTCACAACGGGTTCGGTCATGATAAAATCAGTTTGGCGGTTATAGTGCAGCAGATGGTGCGTTCAGAAATATCGGGTGTGTTGTTTACAGCCGAGCCGGTAAGCGGTAACAGAAAAATATCATCCATTGATGCGGCATTTGGTTTGGGTGAAGCATTGGTATCAGGTTTGGTAACTGCTGATAATTATAAAGTGCGAGAGGGAACGATAATTGATAAAACCTTATCGGCAAAGCGCCTGGCAATACGCGCTGTGGATAATGGCGGCACAATCGAAGAAGAGATAACAAGTGCATTACAACCCCGACCAGCTTTAACAGATGCCCAAATATTGAAACTGGAGCAGATGGGCCGGAAAATAGAGCAACAGTTCGGCTCTCCGCAGGATATTGAGTGGTGTTTGGCTGATAATGAATATTATATCGTGCAAAGTCGCCCCATAACTACCCTTTTTCCTGTCCCTGAAAATAATGACAGTGCCGACCATGTTTACTTGTCCGTAGGCCATCAGCAAATGATGACCGATGCCATGAAACCGTTAGGGTTA
>JAESTD010000002.1 GCA_016763755.1 Mucilaginibacter sp. | reverse complement strand
CGGTGCGTGATCTTTTTTAGACTGAAAGTGCTGAGCGTCATCATGCTCTCTGCCAGAACGAAGATCATGGTCCGGTCGATAAATGTATTTTTTCCGTGTATCCCGACCAAATTCAGTCCATAGACCAGTACCACCGGGGTATATTGAAAAAAGTTCTCCGGATGATGTCTGAAGTTCGGATGATCTTCGTTAATATCATTATAAATGCTTTTATCCAAATTACGTACCGGCTTAAAAAAGAAATTACTGGTGCCGTAGGCAACTAATACAGCGGGAGGTACCAGTGCCCAGCCTTTGCTCCTGAGATGTTTAACCGTATCGGGAGCAGTAAACAGGTCTTTCTTGAGCGTGTCTACAACATTAACGGTTTTAACGGTATCCATCGGAATTTGCTGCGCCTGCAGCGTCAGCGAGTAGGAGACGAGACTCAACAAAAAAATAAATATTCTTCTCACGGGTTTATTTATAACAGATTATAAAACTGGTTGCAGGTGGATATCGTGGCACGGTAAAAAGCTTCAGCTTTTAATACTACAATTAAATATCCGTCTTTTTGATTCACATCCGAAATAAAATCAGCATGATCATCATAAGTGATATACGGGCAGGGAGTGTCACCGTGGGCAACAGTCGAACATGGGAGCAGAAAAATTAATATCTGCATCTCCTCCTCACGCCAGCAGCGCTTTAACAACCGCTGCTGATGCGGCTTCACCGAAGTCGAGCCCCGAATAATCCGGATTATAGCCGCCGATGAAAGGGACCGCCATAATATAGATCCGTTCATTCAGGGCATTGTATTCGTCAACTGCCTGGAAGCTGTCGTTGATCGTGATCCCCGGCACGGTCAGGAAATACCGGCCTTCACGGTCCTGCCCGACCTTTTCATTTTGTTTACGCTCCTCTTCCCCCCGCTGCTGGTTGCGGAAATAGATCCTGGCGCGGCTGACCGTTTTACCCTCGACCAATCCTTTGAAAGGTAATTCTTCAAATGAAAGGTGCGGCTGACCGATACAGTCCACGAAGCCTTGGTAGCTATCGTGATGGCGTTCCCCTTGCTGGTCGGTGTAATGGTAAATAATGCCCCCGGTATCTCGGGGCTCCACTTCGCTGTCATCCCCCACCGCGACGATATCCAGGTGCCCGGCCCGGTGCATGGCCAGCATTTCTGCCGCCGAGCTTTGCGGTACATAGGCGATCACGACGGAGATCAGGGGCATGAGGTGACGTTTAAGCCGGAGCATATCTTCCGCGGAAAAGTATTTGGCAGGGTAATTCATGGCAAAACTCAGCACGCCGAGCATCTCTTTCCAATAAATGGATTCCCTGCGTTTGATCGATCGTTCCGCCTCGGTGTATTCGGCTGCGAGCAACCGGAAGGCATCTACTTGTTCACGCAGATCCATAACATTCGTAACGAAACCCTCGATGGACAAATCTTTGATCTCATCATAATAAGCCGGGTCGTTTATCCGGATACCGGCTTTAAAGTTCCTGTCAAAAACGTCATCCAGTGGAAGGAAGCCCTCGTTGAGCGCGCGCAGCCTTGCCACTTCTTCCGGGCTCAGTATCGTATCTTTACCCAGGTGGGAATCTTCGAGATGGAAACGCAGGGCGGGCAGCAGGCCGTTGCGCGAATACATCACGATGCGGAATCCCGGGGTCGCGGGATCTGCCTGGTAAGTATATCGACCGTGCTGATCTTTACCAAATGTACCATTGTAACGGCCTAAAGTCCGGATGGCATCGATCGCGGTCAGCGAGGAGCCGCGGACGGCGATGGCATGGTCCGCTTTGAATGCCAGCTTTGACGGCGGGTAAGGGGAATCGAAGTAACCGGGGATTTTGCCCTCGTGTTTTTTCGGCCAAAGGTGCCCGGTGCAGATGATGACCCGGTCGTATTCCGCCCTGTGTTCGCCGTTTAACATGACGTTCACCTTTTCGTCTTCCGGGCTGTCCGTTACGTCGGTTACGGTGGTGTTATAGTGAACCGTGGTGAGGATACCCGATTCCTTGGCCTCGTTTTGAAGTAATTTGAACTGATCGGCCAGGTATTGCCCGAAAAGCAAACGCGGCAGGGTCTTGTATTCATTGAATTCAGCAGGATCGATCTTGAATTTATCCAAAGTGTCTTTGGAAACGGAGCGTATCCACTCCGCGACCGGGGTTACGATATCCGGAATTTCGTTTCCCGATACGTTCGTGATATGTTCATCATTGGCTCCCGCCCTGCTGTACGGCATCCCGGCACCGAGGCGGTCCCCTTTTTCATAAATATCGATCCCGATCGTGTGTCTACCGGATTCGACGAGTCGTTTATAAATGAACAATGCGCTCGGGCCGCCGCCCAGTATCGCTATTTTCAAAGTTTTTGTATTTGTTTTCAATTGGTCAAGCGTTGGTATAATGCAACCCCAAATTAACACGCAAACAGGTCCATTGTGTTGGTATGATTTATGAAATAAGAGAATTATAAAATCTTATCGATAATTATTTATTTACAAATTAAATTTACCAACATGCCTACTACAAAGAAAAACACCAAGTCAGAAGCGTCAAAAGAGATGCGTGACCCTAAGAATTCTAAAGCAGAAAAAAGCGCGGCAGCGAAAGAACTGAGCAGCGGAAGTAAGAAAAGCGGCAAGTAATTTCAATTTTTTTGTAAAAAGAGGTGTAGTCAGAAAAGGCCGCACCTTTTTTATGCTGCACTTTTTAGGCAACAGGGAATGGTTCGTAAAACAGACAAAATGTTAATAAATTACCTGGAGAAGGGCTGCAGATCTTCAGGAGACCCCGCGAAATTCATCACATTTAATTTTTAAACGTAATTGATCTTTATCCTGAAAATTGGATGCGTATTTGCTTCATAAGCGAAAGGGCAAATTATGAAGCGGATATTGGTGATCGATGACGATGAAGATCTTTTGGAGATCTTTAACCTGATATTTAAGGACGCTGGTTACAACGTGGTGACCTCTAATCATAGCGAGACGGCCACGCGGATCGTGGAGATCGGGCCAGACCTGGTCATCCTGGATATCAGGATTGCCGGCTCCCCTTTAAATGGCGGGGAGATCTGCGCGGCCATCAAGCAAAAATTCAGGGATGCGCCTATACCTGTCCTGCTCATCTCCGGAGAAACGAATCTTAGCGATATTGCATTGAGCTGCGGTGCGGATGGGTTCGTGAAAAAACCTTTTGATATCGATAACCTGCTCAGCGAAATTAAACACTATTTTAAATAGCTATGGAACAACACCCCGAACCCGCCAACCGGATCGAGCTTGGGCTGATCAACCTGAAGGCATTTTTCACCGACCATTTGAATGTGATCTATGCAGCCAAAGCGCACCTGGTGGAAAAGTTACCGCTCATCGCCGCGCATGTCCATTACAGCGATCTGCATGAAGCGATCCTGGAAACGGTAACCGATGTCCAGAAGCAAATGGTCAGGCTGGAGATGATTATGACTTTGCTGGATGGAGAGATCACAAGTGAACACTGTACGGCGATGATTGGCATGGTCGACGCTATTTTTGAATCCATTCAGGATTATACCGGACGGGACCGTAGCCTGCGTGACCTAACTATCGCGAATTACATGCAGCAGATCGAAAGTGTGGAGATGGCTTCCTTCCAGATCTTGGAGATGGCGGCTGTCAAGCTGAAAGACAAGCAGATCAAAAAAATACTCAAAGAATGTTACAACGAAGCCCGTACCGACAGGATCCTTCTGTTACTGATCGCGACAAAATACATAACCGCAAAATAAGCTGGACAATGAATTTAAATCATAATAGAGCCATTCCTGCCTGGTAGTGACACATCTCATGCTTAGCAGGTTCGAAAAAATCATTATTTTGAGCCGGATTTAGGGTTCTTATGGTAAATTTTCGAAATTTTGTTGCTGTTGCGGACCGAAAACTTTGCAAGATTATTGGCAGGGGTCTTTATGATCCCGATCTACCGATAACCTTTATGATCAATTGGGATGGCAAATCTTTCGAGGTAATTTATGCGCATAACGATGGTCAGTGGTCCATGTTCTCTTATGACATCGCTGATCACCCAAGCCCGTCCGTGTAAGCATGGAAAGTTAAAAATCCATCATCAGGCAATATAAACTGACCGTTCAGGTTTTTGTGCAATGTTAATTTTTGTGTGTCAAAAAACATACAGGTGAAATCTGGGGGTTCTGCCGGTTTTTAACTAATAGATACAGGCATTAGCCTTTGTTTTAGTTTTTTGCCATACGGTAAATTCAGGCGAAATTTTGTAAAAACTTTAGCTGTTAATTCATAACTGGTCTGCAATTTGGCTACCCGAAACTATGAATAATCATCAGGGTCAGATCATAGAATATGTTGTCAGGAAAAACGGCTTTAATGTAAGCAACCTTGCGGCCCAGCTAGGGATCAACAGACGAACACTTTATAATTACTTCAATTGCTCAATTGTAAAGCCCTCTGTTATCTCACGTATCGGGGGTATCTTAAGACATGATTTCAGCCAGGAGTTTCCGAACCTGTTCACCTATGAAGAATTTCAGAAAGTGTTGAATTCGGGCCCAAAATTCAGTCTTGGGGAGCGTGAATTTGCTGAGGATGAGCTTTACAAAGAAAAATATCTAGTTTTACTTGAGCAATACAACGATTTATTGACGGGTCTTGTCAGCTGTGCCTGAGCCTGAACCCGCTCAGGCAAGCGAGAATAAAAAAACTCATCAAATATGCCCGGTTTAAAACTAATATTTGTTCAACTATATCCTAGAACAACGTACATAATTTACATTGATGTTAATTTACTTGTTTAGCCAGCGTAATATCGCTATTCGGCCAATCTTACCATCCCTTTTGAATTGAGTTTATAATGCCAGGATCAGGTGCGTCTGATGGCATCAGAAAATGCTTTGTTGATTTCGGGGGCCTAGTTAAGCGGATATTATCCGTTATGTAGCGGATCGGCAGGAACAGAAATTCGAGCGGTTGGCTATAGACTTCAAAATCTAATGGGAAGATTGCTGCAACTGATTGATTGCCAGTATCTAACTTTACCTAAGGCTTTTTCATTTCATTACGATATCGATAATATTGCAGCCGTCTTAAGTAATCTACAATCCACGATTGGCTACCGATCTCAATCAATAATTGAGTTTCTCTCACTGCATCGATAAAGTAAGGATATACAAATAACCTGTCAGTTCTGTTACCGTTAGAACGCTTTAGTATGTAATCCAACCACTAAGCGCTGAAATCGTTGAAAGGAATCAAGACTTTATTCATTAACTAGTAGAACTGAAAAGAACACTTAATGATCAACACTACAAAATTCAGCTTAACGACTTGAAATATAGTTCGTCCTTCAATCGGATTGCTGTTTCAATTGCGGTCATTATTGGAATATTTATTGGCTATATTAAAAAGGTAATTTAAAAAATAGCGAAGTTACCTCGTTACTTTGTCTGTAATAAGATTCGTAATCTGAATCTTAATCAGACGGTAGTTAGAGGCAATCTCATCCTTCCCAGGTTGACGTATTGAAGGTATTGGCTCGTAAGCAGCCTCTTCTCGTTCGAGCAGTTCATGGTCGTTCTGTATCTCACAATAGAAGGTCTTGAGATCGATCTTGTTGGTTGGGTCGTCAGCAACCATGCCGACGAATTGTCCGGATGAAAGCCCTGCGATTTTTGATGCCGGCACAGCGTTGTCCAGGTGAACGGAACGGCTAATAGATGTATCGGAACTATTGATCGAAATGCTTTCTTTTTGCTGGTTGATTTTGCCGATCCGCTCCGAAAGTTGTTTGGCAGTATCTCCGGTTACTTGCCCGCAGATAATATTGCCCACGATGTTCATGATAACGTCTGCCTGCTCGCGCCCATAATCCTTTTTTAATTGACTATTGTCCTGGACCGCAAGAGTCACCGCAACCTTATTGCTCCTAGCTGTCGCGATCAGGTTGTCTATACCGTTAAAATATATGGTTGGAAATTCGTCGAAAATTAGACTGCATTTATTCTGATGCTTACGGTTGGCCAGTTTGTTAATGCGATTGACATATAAAGATAAGACCGCCCCGTAGCTTTGTGACTTTTGAGGATTGTTTGCAAGACAAACAACTTTGGGTTCTTTCGGATTATTAATATCAAGGGAGAAATCGTTACCACTCAATACATAGTATAACTGAGGCGATGATAAACGCGCCAGGCTGATCTTGGCGCTCGCAATTTGCCCTTCCAGTTGTTCAAAAGCTTCATTTTTCCACGCTGAAATAAACGGGTTGATCAAGACTTCGATCTCAGGTTCCGTTGTTAGAAGATTAAACAACTCTTTATAATCGACCAGCGAAAGCTCGATCACGTGCGGTAAGGTACAATATCTGCCGCCGTCAAATTTCTTCAAAAACCATATTAGTGCCGTAACGAAGTTGATGGGGGATTCTACGAAGAAATCACCTTGCTTTCTGATCCACTCCCTGTTTAATCCCAGCATGATCGTTCTTGCCGCTTCCATGGCATCTGTAATATCGAGCATGGTGTCCGGCTCCAAAGGATTGCTTCGGTGCATGATCTTTTCGAAATTGATCACATAAAAAGACCGCCCCCCATGTTTGCGCAATTCATTGTATGCTATGTTACTCAGATCATCATATTTAAAATCATAGATTAGCATGCTGAACCCTTTTCGGATATGCTGGGTGATGATATGCCGGATAACGAAATAGGATTTACCTGCACCGGGACTACCACCAACAAGTGTTCCCCTAAAAGGATTGATAATATTGATCCAACTGTTCCTTTCGTTTCCTTTCAAACGATATTTCGCAGGCAGATTAACCGAATATTCGTTTTCCAGCAACCGCTCTTCCTGGGGAAACGTCTCATTTTCATTATTGAAAATATCCAACGCCGATTTGAATTTGATCATCCTGAAAAGCAGGCTTCCGCCTGTCATAAATAAGATGTACCCAAGAATACTTAAGCCGATGTAATAACCCGAAAATGCGATCAAAAAATTGCTGGTGAAATATAGGGTCAGACCCGTCGTACAGTAGGTCAAGATCGTTCTTGGTCTGATCTGCTCATCTTTTTTTCCTTTGCTACCGATCAGTGAAACGACCAGTAATAGCAACGCAGCTGATTTTGCAGACCATGTGTGATGGAATATGCTCATCTTAGAGACAGGCAATAACACATGATCAACTATTTTATGCGTAAGATGTAATTTATCAAATGCCCGATAGCAGCTTAGGTAAAAGTGAATGATCAGGATCGCTATACTCAACAATCGGGTGAAGTCAATGATCTTCCGTAAAGCTTGTTCGTTTTCTCCTGTTTGCATAACTAAATCCTTTGTCCTTTACGTTTCCTTTTAAACTTATTGAGTGCAGCTAAATCCTCTTGTTCTTGCCCAAAAAGCACATTTAGCAGTTCATCATTAGAAGTGACGTTGCTTTGTTGCTGGTAATCGGCGTGCCTGTGATCTTTCCTTTCTCCTGTTTGTTCGCCATGGAAAGCGCTTGACAATTGATTGGCGCTATATGCCTTTCCGAGGTCGCTGCCATTAAACACCGTCTTGTTTTTGTGGTCGATGAAAGTGATGCCGTATATGCGGCCCTCTTCGTTCTGACGAAGCACCAATTCAATATCTTTTTTTGCTAAAGCGTTTCTGAAACTGCTTAAAGAGTGGGGCGTTGCCATCACCTGGTTCAGCGTCTCGATAAGTTCCTGTTTATACGGCTTTCGTAGCTGTTCATTCAATCTAAACATTCGCTCCAGGTTTTTCAAGGTCGGTTTGCCATAAATACAGCTTGCTTTTAAAGGGACACCAATTTTTTTGCCTTGCTTGTCGATTATCCAGTACATCAAGCCTGACCGACGATACATCTCGGAATCCTTTGCACCGCGGTCAGCCTGCAGGTTATATATTTGCAGGACAGCGTTGAGTTCACCAACTGAGGTGTATTTATAAGTTCTGAGTACAGCATTCAATATATCGGTGATCGACTTTTTGGTTTCAGCTTTACCGTAAACTACAGGTGAGATGTGGTCGGCAAGGCCAGGTTTTTGTGATTTTTGATCTTCCGCCCTAAGTAGTCCATAATTGACCTCAATTGACTTCCTGGTTTCTTCAGATTCATTTTTACCCAGATAATGAAGGCTTATTCGCTTGCCATCAACTTTGATATTTGTACTTACAATGTGAATATGAGGATGCCCGGCGTCGTTATGACGGTAGACCAGATAGGGCTGGCCCCCAAAACCTATTCCCTTCATATAATCATTTGCAATGGCGATCAATCTTTCATCAGCCAGTTTTTCATCGGTGGAAAAATTCAAGGAGATATGAACCGTGTTGGTTTTGGTCCTGTCGTTACGCTCGGCGAGATCGGTCAAGCGAAATAACTTATCATAGAAGGTCAGCTTTTCCATATCCTGACCATAACGGTTAGCAGCAATGAACTTGGCCATGCCTTTAGCTACCTTTTGTTCGTTATAATTCAATGCCCCGATCAGGCTTTTAC
The DNA here is from genome assembly GCA_016763755.1 of Mucilaginibacter sp. Lineage (GTDB taxonomy): Bacteria > Bacteroidota > Bacteroidia > Sphingobacteriales > Sphingobacteriaceae > Mucilaginibacter. The sequence continues at coordinate 10,415 of JAESTD010000002.1, read as the reverse complement.
CGCTTTTAATTTTTGCGACCATACCCCTGCATAATTGTTCATTTGATCTTTGATGTGTTGAATGGCGGGTTCGAGTTTACTGTTCACCACCGTTAAAAGATCGATCCAGAGCCTGACGTCTGCATTGCCATGCATAGCATTTATACTGCGCATCGCCTGATTTAAATTGTTCCCAATCGCATTCAATTCCTGTCGCATGCTGATCATTTCTTCCAGGAGTTCATCCATAGATCTGTCCCTGTAAAAGATTGTGACGGGTTTTCCAAGCAATACGCTGCGCACGTATTCACTGAGCTTCCGAAAACGTGTTTTCTTAAATCTGTTGTTGATCATTTCATATTCCGCCTGCCTGAATCTTGTTAGCAGGACACGCGTCAATTTATCTGCATTTGTTACCATAACCTGAATTTAAAAGACGACTTTGGAGGATTTTACCTGACCCAAACTGACTTCGGAAGGTAGGGCAAGATGCGTTTGTATTACAAACGTACATCTTGCTGTTACCAACGACGGTAACTAAAGGGTCACCTCAAAAGACTCTTTAATTAAAATTTAAAATAAGTCTGAGTTGTTTAGCCTGCTGAGCGAGACCCATTTAAAAATTGTTCGAGCGCCTTGATGTTGATGTCCTTTAATGAAATGTCGTGTTCAAGCCCGAAGGCTTTAAGACGCTTCAATAGGTTTTTCGGGATCCAATTATTGAATTGCACTTCATGCAATTTTCCGGATTTTTCACGGACAGGAATCACTTCCTGAACAGGGGTCTTTGGTGGTTCCTTTTTCAACTTGTCCGCAAGGTTTCCAAGTTTATTTTGATAATCGCCCATTGTTATAGATTTATAGAATTATGTATAATGTGACATTGAACTATATATTTCTAGATATCTATCATTCTGTATCAGCTTTCTATAATGTTAGAACTGTAGATAATTATAGATCTATGTTTGCAGTTTTCTACATTGTTAAAACCCTACAATTCTAGAATTACAGATAAATAGAAATCTAGTCCGAGATGATCATTTGTACGATCTCCTCCGCTAAGCTCATTATCTCCTGTTTTGCTTTTTCATCCGAACTGCTGAGGATCCCTTTGGTGATCGAAGTTCTTGCAATACTTACCCGATCATGGATTAATGTGTTCAATAATGGTGCGCCCAATTCTGTTAAAATATCACTGATGTCCCGGGTTAGACCAGACCTTGGCTTTACCATGTTTCGGACGATGCCGGCCTTGATTTGCGGAAATTTTTGCTGGGCATCGCTGATCAAGGCAAGCGTTCCCCTAACCGCCATCAAGTCAAAAAAACCAGCCTTCGTCGGCACCAGAACGAAGTCTGAAACCCGGAAGATATCCGGAAGTCTGCTTGACAGATATGGTGGTGTATCGACAACTATCAGATCACATGATAGTGCTGTAAGGTCATCGACCTGGTCGGTACCGATGATGGTCAGATCAGCGAAGTCCTCCCTGGAATGATACAAACTCCCCTGCAGATCTGTGTCGACAAGAATTACTGATAATTGTTCCTTGAAGCACAATGCCAGATTGATTGCCAATGTGCTTTTACCAACGCCGCCTTTCTGGTGGGCGACCGTAATGATCTTTACCATAATTATTTGTTTAAATGTTGATCAATCCTGCAAAAAGATTGACGTCTTAGCTCTTCGTCTGCGTTCCAACTTCGATGTTTGCAGGAAATCGTAGATCCAGTCAGTGGCGAGTACCTTCCAATTGCTGTAAGGTGTGCCTTTAGGACAGTGCCATTTACGCCCGGTATAATGGCTAATGAAACTATCGGCCAGATCCGGAAGCCCCATTCCGTCGAAATATATCGTCACTAAAAAGGGGTCAGGTGGCATTTCATAGCCAAACCCATTTTGACTGGCGGTCTTCTTTTTCAGGACGGGCGGCTTTACTTGCCGTCTTGCTTTCCTTTTAAACATCACCTTCATTGGGTGGAAAGTTTGCCGGCGTTCATCAATTCCTGTATCTCATCAAGATTATAATAGGTCACTCCGCCTAGTTTCTTGAAAGGGATAATGCCCTTATCTCTCAGATATTGCAGTTTGCCATCGGATAAACGAAGCATTTTTTTAAGGTCCATTGCTTTTAGCCATTGGTGGCTTGGTACGCCTGCCCGTTCTTTTAACAATTTCTTGATGTCAGTGATCAACTGTTCTTTGAAATCCAACAGATCTTGTATCGTTATCGGTTGTTCCCTGATCTGGGACGGTACCTCGTTTCTAAACTGATTGTGTTCCATACTTTCAACTTTAGGATACAAAGGTGAGGAGATAGTTTTTAGGAAACTCCATCCATGAACGTCAGGTGGGTGTTTTTTACCGCATAGCAATTATTATCAACTAAAGAGCATTTTGTAAAGCACATCAATATGCCGCTTCTATCAAATTGTTCCAGGTGATCAGCCTTTTCGGGATGTTAGCTGTTCGAAGGCCGGCAGCATTGAGTTTATCATTTTATCGGATCATCATTGGCTCAATGTGTGCAGGATAGGGATCAGGTCAGATTAAACTATTAAAATGCTTTGATCGAACTGTTTGGATTTTCCGATCAGTTGGCGATCCATTAAACTGATCAAATAAATTACATGGATAAAAAAATTCCAGCCATATTTTATATAGCTGGAGTCTTATTATTAAAATGCGTCACGCATTTGTTGCGCTTGGCTATCAACCTCCAATGGCCTGCTTCAGTGCTTTCATATCTGCACTGATCTTATTTCGGAGCACCTTAGCATATACTTGTGTAGTTGTGATTTTGGTATGGCCGAGCAGTTTGCTGACCGTTTCCAGCGGTACGCCGTTAGAAAGCGCGATCGTTGTCGCGAAAGTGTGTCTGGCCATATGAAAGGTCATATTCTTGCTGATACCACAAATACCCGCGATCTCTTTCAGATAGCAATTCATCTTTTGATTAGAGATCACCGGAAATACCCTGCCATTAAATATGGCGCGCCTGTTACCTTCATACTTTTTCAGAATGACTACAGCTTGTGGCAAAAGAGGAATATCGACGGGTACAAGCGTCTTTTCTCGTAGGGTTCTGATCCAGAGGTCATCGCCGTCTCGTTCAATGTTATCCGAACGGAGCTGGCTGATGTCTATATAAGAGAGTCCGGTATAACAACTGAAAACAAACATATCCCGAACGGCTTCCAGGCGCTCTGTCAAAAGTTTTTTACCGGCAAATACCGCTAATTCATCCGCCGTAAGTTGCGTGCGGTTTACTTTATGGACTTTTACCCGGAAACTGCCGAAAGGATCTTTGTCCAGCCAACCGAGATCAACGCCGATATTGACCATCTTTTTAAGCCTGACGATATGCTTCATCACGCCGTTATGCTGAATGGTCTTTTGATGATCGTTGGGTTTGTAATTTCTTAAGAAGACCTCAAAGTCTAACAGGAACTTATGATCAAGTTCGTGCAGATAGATATCGTTTTTTTTAAAATTCGCCTTAAGGAAACGGGAAAGGTAACGTTGCGTAACGTGATAATGCTTCATCGTACTGGCCTTGATCGCACCTGTTTCCTTTTCGTTATGATACTCACAAAGGCGGCTAAGCGTGTAGACGTCTTTATCCTCACCGAGATACAGGCTCTTCACGCCGGATGCAGTGATCAGTTTTCCCTTTAGCTGCATTTGCTTATAGCAGTTGCCTACAGCGATGCGTACCTCTTCCAGATAATGGTTGATCGCCTTTATCTCGGAACGGTTGCCTTTGGCTGCGCCTTTCCGGCTGTTCCAATGGGCAGGATCAATGCTTTGTTTCAGCGCGATGTAAGAACGCTGGCGGTTTACGGTGATGCAGGCGTAAATAGGTGATTTTCCGTCCCTGACCTTGTCGGAACGCGTGGTAAAATGAATACCGAACGACTTTGATGTTTGCATAGAACTTTATTTTTAAGTTGTTTTTTCATCATGCGTTCTCCTTCTTATAATTAATACTGAGGGTCAGAGGTTCGGGGCCTGTATGCCTCCGAACCTTGTGTTACCTGCTAAAATCACATCAATCAACTGACTGTTAATGAGTTAACAGGTAACCTGCTACCTAAAGTTAAAAAGGAAGAACGGGTAGCCGAATAGGTAGCGAGAACTTTGGCCTTTTTTGAAGTTATTTGAGGCTGAATTAAAATAAAAAAGCCTGTAAATGAGACATTTACAGGCTTCAGAGGTAGATGTTTTTCCTCTTTAAGTGGGAGCAACAGGATTCGAACCTGTGACCCTCTGCTTGTAAGGCAGATGCTCTGAACCAGCTGAGCTATGCTCCCTTTTGTTACTCTTTTAATCTTGTGGATTAGATGAGCTCCCTTTCGTTTGGGAATGCAAATATAGAGTTTACATCTGTTGTGTCAAAAAAAATATTCAAAAAAAAATGTAAGTGGCAGAAAAGCAATAAAATAAATTTTATTACATGGCAATTTCATGGCCGCCGCGCGGGTCCTCCGGTAAGATTTCCATTTCGGGATATTCGATATAGTCTGCATACCATTGTATGGCGCCTACTACATCAAGAGCATCTTCGGCGTTTATGTTTATGGTTTCAAAAGCATAAAGCTTATCATGGGCGTATCCATATAATTGTATTTCGTTTTCGCTTGGCGTAAAACGGTCTTCACTTAAACAATACACTCTTATCTTTAAACTGGTATCTCTTGAGTGTATCACATCCCGGCAAGGGTTGTTGGGGTCTGTAGCCAGTAAATACACATTGTAATCCATATCTATTGTAACATAGTTACTTCTAATAAGTTTAGGAAAATTGGTATCAAAAGTTTAGTCCTGATTGGCATTATTAAATAGCTTAGGAATTAATTCTCTACATATTGAGAAGCAAGTTCTACAATAAAAATTTCCGAATACTTAAAAATACGCCGTTTTAAGCAAAATTAGCACATTGGCGGGTAGGCATCAGATTTGTATAAATATTAATACCCTTCTCAAAGGGAGAGTTTTTCATAGGTAGATGTAGGGCCGTAAGACTGCGAGAGTCTTCCGGCCTTTTTTTATTTAAGGTGTTTTAAGTTTAGCCCTTTAATAGAAGATCAACTCATTAACTACAGCAATTTTAATATGCGAATACATTTTTGAGTTACTTTTCCACAAAGTGAGAAGCAAGTGCTACAATAAAAATTTCAAAATACTTAAAAATAGGCCGTTTTAAGCAAAATTAACGCATTGGTAAGTAGGCATCAGATTTGTATAAGTATTGATACCCTTCTCAAAGGGAGAGTTTTTCATAGGTAGATGTAGGGCCGTAGGACTGCGAGAGTCTTCCGGCCTTTTTTATTTTTTACACCTAAGGATATAACCCTGACGACATAGAATTAATTTGCAGGGATGAAATTAGATCGAGATAGCTTTTGAGTTAATTTTACACACCTTGAGACGAAAATTCCACAATAAAAATTTCCACAAATTTAAAAATATCCCTTTTTGAGCAATTGGGGGTGCTTTTAACAACAGGCACTGCTTTTGTATAAGTTTTAATACCCTTCTCAAAGGGAGTTTTTCATAGGTAGATGTAGGGCCGTAGGACTGCGAGAGTCTTCCGGCCTTTTTTATTTCCTCACTCTATACCCGAATACTCTGCTTTGCTATAACAACTCTGCTTTGCTATAAAGCGCCTGATTACCCAATCCGGGCAGAACAATCGCGCGTAATTGCTCTTAGAACTTTATAAATCAAACTAAATAAAACTTTTATGAAAACAGACATTAACCCAATTGCCGGTAATGTAAATATGGCCCGCCGGTCGTTTTTGCGTTATGCCGGGGCAGGTGTTGCTACTGCCGCGGTTGTAGGTGTATCGGCTTGCCATAAAGACCGAGTAATAGTGAGCCCGGGTGGTACTGCTGATATTGGTTCTGACGATATAGGCATATTAAACTATGCCTACGCGCTTGAACAGCTTGAGGCAGCCTTTTACACCGAAGTAGTTGCTCATGCCTACACAGGTATTTCCACTTTAGAGCTTAATTATATGACAGACATTCGTGATCACGAGATAGTACATCGCGAATTTTTTAAGGCTGCATTAAAAACTAACGCAATTATGGCGTTAACACCTGATTTCAGTAAGATCGATTTTACCAGCAGAGATAAAGTTTTGGCTGCTGCGAAAGCATTTGAAGATCTTGGCGTGCAAGCTTATGATGGCGCCGGGTATCTGATCAAGAATGCCGACTATCTTACAATAGCAGGTAAAATTGTCTCAGTTGAGGCGAGGCACGCTGCATTGATCTCTAACTTGATCTCTCCGGGATCATTTGTAGGGGACGATCAGATTGACATGAACGGCTTAAATAAGTCTTCGACTATTGCGCAGGTATTGCCTATCGCTAACACCTATCTTAAAACTAAAGTAACTGCATCAGCTTTTAATTATAACGGTTAATCAACACTGCCATGAATGTATTTAATATAATAGAAGAAATAGAAAAAGTGGATCCGGAAGTATACGACCGTTTAAATCCACGCCGTGCTGCCATTAAAAACATTACCAGTTTTGGCTCAAAAGTAGCTATTGCTGCATTGCCATTTGCTTTGGGTACAATGTTTAAAAGGGCTTATGGCCAGACAACATCGGGTGTGCTTGATGTGTTAAATTTTGCTTTAACCTTAGAGCACCTTGAGGCTGCATTTTATACCCAAGGCGTTGCAAAAGCTGGTTTAATACCAGCAGCCAATGCAAGTTATCTTGGCTTAATAAAAAGAGATGAAGTAGCCCATGTTAAATTTTTACAGGATGTGATCACTTCGCTTAAAGGTACACCGGTTACTGCCGGGACTTACGATTTTACAGGTGGTAATAATAAAGGTGGTGGTCCATTTGGCGATGTATTTACAAACTACGCTACTTTCCTTGCGGTTGCGCAGGTATTTGAAGATACAGGTGTAAGAGCTTACAAAGGGCAGGCACCTGCGTTATTAGGTAACCAAACAGTTTTAACTGCAGCGCTTTCTATCCACGCTGTTGAAGCACGCCATGCATCGGCGGTAAGAAAGCTGCGCCACGATCTTAACCAGGATGCCAACACTAAGCCTTGGATAGTAAGTACTGCTACAGTTGGTAATGATACCGGCGTTGCTGCTGCTAACGCCAATTATGCAGGCGAAGAAAATGTAACCCAGGGTGGTGTAAACTTAGTTACAGCATTAAAGGTTTCAAACGCCATTGCATCAGCTTCGTTCGATGAGCCTTTGACTAAAGACCAGGTTACTGCTTTGGTGGTAGGTTCGTTTATCGTAACCAAACCAGCATAATTAACAACAAAGTTATGTTCAACTAAAAGGCCCCCGAGAATTCTCGGGGGCCTTTTAGTTTCAAATCCGTCCAAAATTATGGCCTTGCAGGGCGCGAAGTACGAGGCGCCTGTTCTCTTTGTTGTTGCTGTTGAGCGCGTTGTTGCTCTTGTTGCTGGCGTTGCTGCTCGCGTTGTTGCTGTTGTTGTTGAGCCTGTTGTTGCCTTTGCTGTTCTTGCTGTTGGCGTTGCTGCTCACGCTGTTGCTGTTGTTGAGCCTGTTGTTGCTGCCTTTGCTGTTCTTGCTGCTGGCGTTGCTGTTGTTGTTCCTGTTGCTGACGGGCTTGTTGTTGTTGTTGCCTTGCCTGCTCTTGTTGCTGCATTTGCTGTTGGCGTTGCTGATCCTGCGCTTGCTGGCGCTGTTGCCTTACTTGTTCTTGTTGCTGGCGCTGCTCATCACGAGCTTGCTGCTGCTGTTGGCGCATCTGTTGCTGTGCCTGCTGGCGTTGCTCTGCAGACTGCTGGTCGCGTTGTTGTTGTTGCTGTTCGCGGGTTTGCCTTGGCTGGTCTTGTTGTTGTTGGCGTTGTTGTTGTATTTGCTGCCTTTGCTGCTGCAATTGGTCGCGCTGTTGCTGGTCTGCTACCCGCTGATGGTCGCGGGTGTTGTTTTGCTGTTGGCGCTGTTGCTCAGCCTGTTGTTGCTGCTGCTCCCGCTGGTTTTGAATTTGTTGGCGTTGCTGCTCCCGGGCTTGTTGTGTTCCCTGCTGGCGCTGTTGATCGGTTTGTCGTTGCTGATCGCGCTGCTGCTGCACTGGCTGGCGTGACTGGCGGTTTGCTTGTTGCTGATTAACATTGCGCTGATCGGTTGGCGTTGCGCCGGTTGTGCCAGGGCGCGCGCCACGGGTGTTGTTATTGTTGGCAACATGTACTACACGACTATCCGGGTTAGCACTGCGCGCTGTTTGTGCTAATTTAGAAGCATTGGCAGGGTTGTAACTTTGGCGACCGGTGCCGGATGCTATACGCTGACCAGGATTCTCCCGCCTGTAAGCTGCGGCATCAACTACTCGGGTAGGGCGGGCGTTATCATCTTTTCTGATGGTTGGCCTATAAATATTAATGTTGTCGTTATTAACAGTTGTACGCGATGGCCTGCTAACATTGGTTATGTTATAAACCCTCACAGGACGTTTGGTAATACGCTGTATATCCTCACGGCGTGGGCCGCTTACGTAAGTTATATTATTATACACATAGGTATTATGTATATAAGTGGTACGATTGATGATCGTACGCGCACGATAAGCCGGTACATAATAACTATAAATGTTAGGCGAAGTTATGTACTGCTGAGGTGCAAATACCCAGTAATTATCAGGCACAGAATAGCCGCCGCCAAATGATACACTTACATCGATGCCTGGTTGCATTGGTGCCCAGCCGTAATAGCCACCACCATCTCTCCAGCTAACCCAGGCAGGTGCCCACTCGTTACCGGGTATCCATTCCCAGCCATAATAGTCGTCAAAGCGCCAGCGGCCATAGTGGAATGCGGCCCATCCCCACGGGTAGTCAGACACCCATGTGTTGCCGTATTCTGTCATAGCCCAATAACCGTTGGTTGCATAAGGGCGAAAATTCTGATCTACATCAGGGATCCATACATTACCAAATTGTTGATCGTAAACCCAGGTACCGTAAGGTGATAATTCGTCGTAAAACTCCTGATCTGATACGTATCCTTGCGCAAATATCTTGTTGGGTGCCGATAACATCAGCATGAACGCCACTACGGCTATCCCCCATATTTTACTTAATTTTTTCATGTTTAGTTTATTGGTTTGGTTGCTTATATAAATACAGACTAACCAATAACACAAACGTTTAATACTCCAAATGTTTTATAGCCGCTGTCATAAAACATTTACAAACGCCGGTGTTATTTTATAGTAAGCTGGCTTGATGTAGGGAAAAATTAAATAATTTTGGCGTTAAATACTTTAACTATGAGCACCGTAAATATCCCCCGTTTGGATCTTAATACTTATATAAATGGCAGTACAGACGAGCGTAAGGCTTTTTCTGACGCTATTGGCGACGCCTTTAACCAAACCGGCTTTGTTACCATCACCAATCACGGTTTAAGCAAAGAGTTGATAGATAGCCTTTACACCCGCGTTAAAGCACTTTTTGCTTTGCCTGAGGATGTGAAAATGAAATATGAGATCCCGGGATTGGCTGGTCAGCGGGGTTACACCGGTAAAAACAAAGAGACGGCTAAAGGCTTCAAAGTGCCCGATCTGAAAGAGTTTTGGCAGATAGGCCAAACGGTTACCGATGACGCACCCGAGAAAGAACTTTATCCCGATAACGTGCAGGTTGCCGAACAGCCGGAGTTTAACGCGGTTACCCTTGAGGTTTACAAGAAGCTGGAAGCAGCAGGTATTCATCTGTTACGTGCTATCGCAGTGTATTTAGGTTTGGATGAGAATTATTTTGATGATAAAGTGCATAACGGTAACTCCATCCTGCGTACACTGCATTACTTCCCGATAGAAAATCCTGATGCTTTATCCCCTGATGCAGTACGTGCCGGTGCACATGAGGATATTAACCTTATCACCTTATTAATAGGTGCCAGTGCCGATGGCCTCGAGTTGCTTACCCGCGATAATACCTGGTTCCCGGTTAAGGCGCATGGCGAAGACCTGGTGGTTAATGTAGGTGATATGCTGCAACGCTTAACCAACAACAAATTAAAATCGACCACGCACAGGGTGGTGAACCCGCCGCGCGAGGAGATGAAAAACTCCCGTTTTTCGGTGCCTTTCTTTTTGCACCCTAAATCAACCATGGATTTGACCAGTTTGCCATCCACAATTGATGCCGAGCACCCCAAATTATACACAGATATTACCGCGGGCGAATACCTTGATGAGCGCCTGAGAGAAATAGGCTTGAAAAAGTAAAAAGTCTGAAGCCGCAAGTCGAAAGTCAAAAGTCCTGCATTGCGGGGCTTTTTTGTTTAACAACGATGTCATTCCGAAAGAGCGACAGCGAGGAGGAATCTTGTTATTAGTGCTAAAAGCTTCATTCTTCAGGAGTAACAAGATTTCTCCTCGCCCCGACGCACAAGCCACCCCCTCTGCT
>JAESTD010000106.1 GCA_016763755.1 Mucilaginibacter sp. | reverse complement strand
TGGCTTTGTGGTCGGCAGACAACGAAGACCAATCTGATGAAAGTGGGGGCATCAAGGCGAGCTCCGTTCATTCCGCAACCTTAGCCGGGTAGGGGGGACCTTACTTTGGCGGTGGCTGCCTCGGCGGCATCCTTGCCGGCTTGCTTTACCCTATCCAAGGCTTCGGCACCTTTGTCGCCGACTTCTGCGATCACTGTATCTGAGGCTTCACGCAAGGCCTGCGATACCGCGCCGGCGCGACGATTAAGGTCGGCCTTCATTTCGTCGGCGACTTTGCCGATATATTCGTTCTCAATTTCGGAAGCGCGAAACGCGCCTGCGACTGCTGCCCCGATCGCCATGCCCACAATCCCAAGCACCAGGGGTTGTCTTTCAAGCAACTCAGTTAGTGACGATTGCGCACCGGTGAGTGCTTCCCTACCTGGAAGCGCATTGCCGAGCTTGCCAAAGTTCTCCTGCAAGAAGGCGACGCCATCGTCGAACCGATCCTGAACGCTGTCGGCAGCTGCTGAGACTGCATCGGAAGCCGCTGCGGTGGCGCCGCGCAAAGTTTCGCCGACGCCCAGCGATCCCTCGTCGTCCATTTCAGGTGCCGTTGGAGGCGCCACAGTCTGCTTAATAGCCGACGCTGCCGACCTGAGAGGACTCGTCCCAGCATCGGCCACGGGTGAAACTGCATCCACAGCCGAGCGGGTCGCGGTCTTCAGCTTCTGGTCGCCAGCCACCAGCCAAAGCGCTCCACCTCCGATAAGCGCAGCGGCAAGGGGGTTTTCCCGGGCCGCCGTCACCAAATTGTCGATAAAACCGCTCTTTGTGTTGCTCATCGCACCATTCCTTTCATGGTGTCCTTATCCTTTTCAAGCTGGCCGATCGTTTCTTTAGGTGCCAGATTGCGCATATCAAGTCGTTTGACGCCGACTGCAAAGAGCACGGCAGAGATTACCGCCGCTATGAACGCCGATGCCAGATACGATACCGGTTGTGACCATCCTGCGGAGACCAACGCCGCGGACAGGGCAAACAGTGCCATGACGATCGCCGGAATCACCAGAACGGCACCGCCTGCAATCAAACCCAGCGCGCCACCGAGTTTCTGAAGCTTGTAGCCAACCTCCGCCTTGGCCAGGTCCATTTCGTTCTGGAAGAGCTTGGCGAACTGCGACATGGCATCGCCCAGTAGTGTCGAGATGGCCCGAAACTCGCCCTGGCTGGTTTTGATATCGTGCTCGATACTCATGGTACGGTGTTGCCCTGTGAGGATGACGTTTGTTGCGAACACGGACTAGGCCGCGCGGAACTCGCCGAGAACGGGGGGCCATCGGACTTCTGAACGTCTTCCGACGACGATTTATCCGTTGTGCCGCTCCGCTTCGATGATGACGATTGCTCGCCGGATGCTTTTAGGAAGCGGACTGCTGCGAAGCCTGCCAGCACAGATATTCCGAGAAAGGCCGCGGGCTGACGCTTGGCGAAATCAGTTGCGCCTTCGACGAGATCCCGGAAGCTCCCATCGCGGATCTTCTGGGCGGCTTCTTCTACATAGTCGGCAGCAGAACCGATGCCGCGTGCAGCGAACGGTACGTCGCTCTCGAATGCTCGGCCGGCTTCACGCATGTTGCCTGCGAGGCGCTCAACGAAATCGGCGCCCGTCCGCTGCTGCTCGCGGGCCTGGCTCTGGATCTGGTCCACAGTCCCTTCCGTCACCCCTTTTGCTGCATCCGCCCCTTCGCTGAATTTGTCCCGCGCGAGATCAGCCGTTGCCTGAAAGGCATCGCCAGCGCGCTGCTTCATCTCTGCACCGGCTTCACCGATCTGTTCCTTCAGATCCTTCGAGGGGCCCTTGTCTCGGTTAGGCGCGAACTGCGTAATGTTGTTCGGGTCCACATCGTTCATGATGGTTTCCTTCAGGTGTTGGTGTTTTGGGAGGGGCGAAAGGCGGCTTTGACCACGTCGTCCGCAGCCTCTTTCAGAATGCCCGCCACATCCTGCGTCATACGACTGGCGTGGGTGCCGAGATCGGCCTCGGCGACCTTTTCCGCCGCCGCGTCGGCTGCCGACGTGGTCGTCTCTTTCGCTGCCTCGAATCCGGATTGGGCCGCAGCGGCCGCAGCCTGTTTCACGCCATCGCTGGCCCGACCCATCACCTTGCCTTCAGCCTTGGTCTCGGGAAGAGCCGCAGCGATGATAGCGCCGATCGCGATGCCCAGGCCTCCGATCAGAGCAGCATTGTCGCCGATGGTCTGACGGGCCTGGTCAGGCGCGTTCGTCGCCGCATCCTTGGCTGCGTCGATGCCACTCTTGAGTTTTTCACCTGCAAAACTGGCAGCTCTTGTTGCGCCTGTCCGCAGATCATCCGCAAGGCCGACGGCCCGATCTTGTGCGTCTTCAGCCATGCCAGCGGCTCGGCTTCGAGCGGAGGATAGCTTTTCTGTGGCGTCGCCCTGCATGGCCCGGGCACCCTCCGTCAACTCCTCGAGCATTTCCCCCGCTCTATCCATTGCCGGACCGGAAGCGTCCGCAGCGCGATCACGCACTGTCTTCGAGGTCAGGGCAAGCCCGGCGCCGATCATCAGAAGTGGCAACGGGACACCTCGCGCCAATCGCAGCAGCGGAATGCCTACTGCAGCGCCCGCGGCCACTGCGCGCATGGGATTGCTCATGATCTGCTGCTTGAGCCCTTCAATCCAGCTTTGGGTCTTGTGGCTGACATATTCGGAGACTTCGGATTTAATGTGCTGCGGCGAGACCTTGTGGCGGATGTCCTCGGCGGTGTCCGATATCTGGTCTCTTAGTCGCCCTACCGTAGCTGCCAGCTCTGCGCGGCTGCGTTCGGACTCATGCCTCAACTCCTCCACTGATCGCGCCATCGCTTCACCCTCTTGCTTTATTCTTGTGCTTCATTTCTTGGATCTAAGGACGAACACACGCTTTGTTGAATCGTTCCTAACTGAACAAGGGTGACGCGCCGCCGGCCAAACTCTCCGCTGCGCGCAAGACTTTGGTACGTGAAAAAGTCGGAGCAGCGGTGGCGTGCCGAGAGGGGAGCTCGGGGAATGTCGCGTCCGATCGTAGGATCTCGCAGGACTCGCGCTTGCGCGGGCGGGCACAAGCGATCCGATACGATCGGCGGCACTGCCTGCCTTGTTAAAGTTATCGCAGCTCAAATCGAGACATTCTGCCGCGGCTGGCGGAAATGCGTTCGAGCAAATTCGCTTCACACCTAAGCCAGGAGCCTTGTGGTTGTTACCGGGCATACTCCCTGTACCGCGAGGAGCGCGGGCTTTGGGACGGGTTTGAGTTCAACGAACGACGTCCTGGCCGGGAGGTCGCGATCGAGACTGGGCCTTTTCGCTGGAGAGGCGTGCTCAAATGTCGATTTTCCGCGAAATGCT
>JAESTD010000105.1 GCA_016763755.1 Mucilaginibacter sp. | reverse complement strand
CACAAACTCACAGCTACACTTCAGTAATGAGCCACCGTTCTGGCGAAACTGAAGATGCCACCATCGCCGACCTTGCTGTTGCCCTTAACTGTGGCCAGATCAAAACCGGTTCAGCATCACGTTCAGACAGGATCGCTAAATACAACCAGTTGCTACGTATCGAAGAAGAATTAGCTGAGAATGCACGCTTTATCGGCAAAAACTTCAAATACGTTAAAAACAGAAAATAATCTGCAAACAGATTTTTGATATTGAAGCCCTCTGGAGAAATTCAGAGGGCTTTTTTTTGGGGCCTCACCCTGCCCTCTCCAAAGGAGAGGGTTATAATGCCCTTGTTCTTAAAGTCCTCTCCTTTGGAGAGGATTTAGGTGAGGCCACAAAAAAGCCCCGATAGTTACCTATCGGGGGCTTTCATATCTTAAGGATAACCGAAGTTATGCTTTCTTAGCCGGTGCTTTTTTAGCTTTTGCTTTCGGTGCAGCTTCTTCTTTAGCTTCAGCTACGGGCTCTGTAATAGGCGCAGCAGCGGGTGCTTCTTCTGCAGCAGCTTCAGCAGGGTCTGCCTCGTTAAACAACGGCAGGTCTTTAAGGATCAGGTACCAGTTGATGATCTTCTTGATATCAGAAGAATAAACCTTCTCTTCATCATGATCTGGCGCTACCTCAAAAAAGAAAGTACGCAATTTTTTGCCGTCATCTTTAGTAGCAGGCACAGTTACCGATTTCATTTTCTCGAAAACGTCAACCAGTTTAATGTCATCCTCTAAACCAAAAATGGTAATCTCGCTTAAAGCTGCCAGTTTAGCTGTAGCCACGTTGGCTACCAGTTTGGTTTTTTTCTCATCAAGGCTTTCAAGCACGTAACCGGTTTTGTTTTGCGCAAGCGCTTTCCATAACCCCGGTTTGCCGGAAACGGCCACAATTCCGTGTAAATTCATTCTTTATGTGATTGGTTGATCAGTTAACCGAGTGATTAGTTTTCGTTTGATAACTAATCTCAAATCAACTAATCTCTAATTAACTACCCTTCAATAACCTCTATACCCAATATTTTATCACCCTGGCGAATATCGTCAACAACGTCAACGTTCTCCACTACTTTACCAAACACGGTGTGATTACGGTCAAGGTGAGCAGTGTTATTACGACTGTGACAGATAAAAAATTGAGAACTACCAGTGTTACGGCCAGCGTGAGCCATTGAAAGTACACCACGATCGTGGTATTGGTTATCGCCAGTCAATTCGCAGTCGATGCGTTTGCCAGAGCCACCTGCACCGGTACCGGTTGGGTCGCCACCTTGTATCACAAAGTTAGGGATAACACGGTGAAAGGTTACGTTATCGTAAAAACCCGATTTAGCCAAGCCTAAAAAGTTAGCTACGGTATTCGGCGCATCTTTGTCGAAGAACTCAACTGTCATATCGCCTTTTTCGGTTTTGATTATTGCTTTGCTCATGGTTATAATTTTTAACAGGTGGCAAAGGTAAGTATTTGAGGCGAAAGGCGGAAATAGTTGAATGGTTGATTAAATAGGTGGTGAGTGGTTTTTACTTCATCATTCTACATTTAACATTCTGTGTTCAATATTTAAGATTCGGGCGTTCCCTTACGGCCGGGCTGTACACTCATACGCCTGCAGGCCTTAGGCGCAGTGGCCGGTATCCGTTTCCATCCCTAACGCATTCTCTCCATCACGTCATTGCGAGGAACGAAGCAATCTCCGAACTATGCAGAGCGGCTTTTCCTAATGATATTGCTTCGTTCCTCAGCATGACAAGGGGGCTATCATGGCAATCCTCGAATCGCACAAATCAAGGCTCAAGACAATTCTGCATAATACCCTAACCTTTTAATCGTTACTTTTGATAACAGCCATGATTACCAAAACAAAGTGCCCTTCACCATTTACCTTTCACCTTTCACCTAAAAAGCTCCTTTTTGCTTTCGCCTTTTTGCTTTTAGCTCAACTCACGCGGGCTTCATCAATCCTCATCCCGATGGACGATCAGCAGAAGGATCATCTTAAATCATATGGCATTGCTTTCTGGACGCTGAAGAACGGCGAAACAGTGGACTGGCTGCTTAATTACCGCGGTGGCAGCTTCATGATGAAGTATGCCAAAGCGCTTGAGGATGAATGCAAGATCCGCGGGGTGAGCTATGAGGTTATCGCCGACGCAAAGGCTAATGAGATAGCCACAGAAGTGAGCGATCCATCGGTAAATATGGACATCGTAAAACTGGAGAAAGCGCCTAAAATGGCCGTGTACTCTCCTAAAAATAAGATGCCTTGGGATGACGCAGTTACCCTGGTGCTCAAATACGCTGAGATACCTTATGATGTGGTTTACGATGAGGAGATCATCCGTGGCGACCTGGCAAAATACGACTGGCTGCACATGCATCACGAAGACTTTACCGGTCAATTCGGCAAATTTTACGGCGCTTACAAATACACGCAATGGTATAATGATGATGTAAAGGCGCAAAATGCAATGGCGGCCAAGCTGAGCTTTAAAAAGGTATCGCAAATGAAACTGGCCGTTGTGCAGCATATTCGCGATTTTTGTGCGGGTGGAGGCTTCCTGTTTGCTATGTGCAGCGCTACTGATACTTTTGATATTGCCCTCTCGGCTGCGGGCACAGATATCTGTGAGGCTATGTTTGATGGCGATCCTTCAGCTCCTGATGCCCAACAAAAATTAGATTTTACGCAGACCTTCGCCTTTCAGAATTTTACGCTTGACCAAAATCCCGTATCGCACCAGTTTTCTGATATTGACGTTACGGCGGTAAGGCAAGTTGACCGTACTCGCGATTTTTTCACCTTGTTTGATTTTTCGGCCAAGTGGGATGTAGTACCAAGCATGCTTACCCAAGACCACGACAAAGTGGTAAAAGGTTTTATGGGCCTTACTACAGCTTACAACAAAGGCAAATTAAAACCCGGCGTTACCATTATGGGTGAGATGAAAACCGGCAACGAAGCCCGCTATATCCATGGTGAATTTGGTAAAGGCCAATGGACCTTTTACGGCGGCCACGACCCGGAAGACTACCAGCACGCAGTTGGCGACCCACCTACTGATCTTAAACTGCACCCTAACTCGGCAGGTTATCGTTTGATATTGAATAATGTGCTATTCCCGGCGGCTAAGAAGAAGAAACAGAAAACGTAATTAGGCGGGGGATTCCAGTGCGAGAGCGAGACATTATTTCAGCCCCGCTCTGGCACCCATAACACGCTTTTAATTATAAAACGTCCAAGCTACGCCGAACTTTAGCACTCTATCCAGTTGCGGATAGCGGTTAACCGTGTAAAAACCGTTGCTGAATAATCCCTGGTTTACGTAATCGTACTGGATAAATATGTTGGTACGCTCAAGTGTGGCTTTAAAAAATACGCTGGCAACCGGGTATGAAGTAAAGGTAACATCCGGCCCATTATAGAACTGCCCGATGCTAAGTGCATACGACGGTGCCAGATACGGTGTATTGTAACGCACATTAACCCCAAACTGCGAGTTAAGCGTAAATACCTGTGCCTTATAATATAAACTACTAAATGTATAAACCTCGGGCGTGCGCAGGATGCTTGCATTATCAGTTTTCTGATAAACCACGTAGTTATCAAAATTGAGTTTCTTCCAGTGCAGGTTTTTACCCACACTTATCTTAAGCATATTTATAGACGAACCATATTGCTTCGGAGTAGCATCAATGCCATTAGGCTGCGAAGCAAAATACAGGTAATCATTTAACAAAAAGTATTCAGCCTTAATGTCAAGCTCCAAGGCATCGTTTACATAATTGAAAGATAGGTTGGTAGTTTTCTGGTTTGCAAAATCGTTGTTAAAAATAAAGTGATTTGATATCCAGTTGGTGTAAACCATACCCGGGGAGCTGCTTTGCTGATACGCACCTAACACAATGCGACCTGTTTTGCGGTTGCCGGCCAGGGTCAATTTAGCATCGTATAAAAAGTCGCCAAAGTTGCGGCCCTGTATAATTTGCTGCACGTCACCATCCAGGTAAATACGATCGCTGAAGCGATAACCAATTTTGCCTTTTATGGTGATGTTTTGGAAAGTCTCGTCTTGCTTTCTTGATGGCTTGATCACTTTACGGCCAAAGTCGTTTATTACAGAATCAGCAACAAACTGACTCACGTTGTACAAATCCTGGGTAAGACCTAGATCAAGTTTTAACTCGTTTTTACTGGCCTTAACCGATTTTCCGCGGAGATAGAAACTGTACGAAAAATCATTTTGCAGGTGTAAAACATTCAATGAGTCGCGTGATCGGGCTGCAGTGAAATAGTAATCTGGGAAAGCGCCGTATTGGTCTAACCCGTTTTGCAGATAATTAAACTTTCGCTGATTCACATACATGGTGTAACCCACCCTTTGCGTGGGTAATACATTAGCCGTACCCGTTTTACCTTTATTTAAGCTATCAATATGGCCGATATAGTAAAACTGCTTAACGTACAAGCCGATACTTTTCATATTGCTGTAACTCCCCGGCAAACGTACGGGTTCGCCGGTCTTATCAAAGGATGAATTGGGACTATTAAATATTGTATCCTTTAATATAGACCCGGTTTCGGGCGCTTTTATATTGTTGCCTATCAGGTTTGCCAACAAATTGTATCGTTTGTTTTTACTGTGATACCACGTAAATATGCCGGCAGTTAGATCGCTCACATTTTGGGCAATAACATTATTGGTAGAGTAATAACCCTTTGATCCGTTGAAGTTCAATATAAACCCGATATTCCAATTGGGCTTAATGTTTTGGGTATGCAGTGTTTTAAAGATTTGCTCTTTGGTTCCGCCTATGGTACTGTATAACGAGAGCAGGGTGTAAGGCGCCCTGGCGTTAAAATAATTGATATCCTGCGGATTTACCATATAGCCATCCAAACCATGCAGGCCCTCATCAAAACCAATGGTCTTTCGAGGTGTAAATAACAGGTCGCGGGCGGCGGTACCCGGGTAACCCAAACTTATCTTGGGGTTACGCGGCTGATTAAGCGGACTATAATTCTCAAAGTTTACCAAACCGGTATCTAACGGAAAAAGCTGAATACTATCAGCCAGTAAACGCTCGCTGGTTACTTTGATGTATTTTGAATTAAAAACTACCGAGTCGTGCGCATTTTCCTCGCGCTTACGCAAGGAATCGAGGTTATCAGATGCATTAGATCGCGGGCGAGTCTTGGTGGTATCACGGCTGTAAACCGGCCGGTCCGTACGTTGACCCGGGAAACTTGGATTAGTGATCTGCGCAAACGCACCTTGCGCAGCAGCACATATCAGTAAAATAAAAAGGTATTTAAGCTTATTTGCCATTAAAGCCCTGCAATAAGTTCTTTTAAAATCAACGTCAATTTTGGTTCGGCCGCGGTTGCTACCGCTATTATCTCTTCAACCGACACGGGTTTCAATTGCTCAGGGAAACCCTCGTCGGTTAATACGGAGATGGCAAAAACCGGTAAACCCATGTGATTTGCAACAATTACCTCGGGCACGGTGCTCATGCCAACGGCATCGCCACCAATAATGCGCAGGTATTTGTACTCGGCACGGGTTTCCAAGTTAGGGCCTGTAACCGCAACATAAACTCCTTTATGGCAAGTAATATTGTTTGCTTTGGCAATTGTAAGGCCTTTATTTATCAGATCATACTTGTAAGGCTCGCTCATATCCGGAAAACGCGGACCAAGCTCGCTATCATTACGTCCTATCAGCGGGTTCATGGGCTGCAGGTTAATATGATCTTCGATGATCATCAGGTCGCCTTTTCTAAACGCAGGGTTAAGCGCTCCGCTGGCATTTGATACAAACAAGGTTTTTATGCCCAGCATTTTCATCACCCTTACCGGGAACGTGATCTGCTGCATATTATACCCTTCGTAATAATGCAGGCGGCCTTGCATGGCCACAACTTTTTTACCACCAAGGGTACCGAATATTAGTTTGCCGGAGTGAAACTCAAGGGTCGAGATCGGAAAATCGGGGATATTGGAATACATCAATTGCTTTTCAACCTCTATCTCGGTAACAAGCCCGCCCAGGCCGGTGCCCAGGATAATGCCAACTTCGGGTTCAAAATCGCCTATGCGGCTTTTAATATATTGGGCGGTATGGTTAATGCTCTCTAACATAATTTTGTATCAATTTATTAAACACCGGCTGGGCATCGTTTAAAAAACTAATGCCAATAGGCTGCACGTAAACAGGCAAGCCTGCAAAGTCGTGTTCCTCTAAACGCTGTGCATCTTTTTCTGTTGTAATGATGATCTTTTTTTGTGATGCGCAGTTTTTAAACTCATCAGCAAGTTTAACTATATTTTTTGTGGTAAACTGATGATGGTCGGGATATTTGTGATGTATTACATGCGCGTTACTTTGCTGCAGGTAGGTTATTAACGGTGCCGGATTAGCTATTCCCGTAAGCAGGAACACTGTTGTACCTGGATCGATATTTATATCAGCCGGTTTTCCGTCCAACGTTTGAAGGTCTTGATAATTGATCTTACTAAAAAATAAAGGCTGCGAACTTAAAGGCATTAGCTTATTGTAGCAGCGCGTCATGTCTTCTTCATCAATACTCTCAGGGCATTTTGTTACCACGATGACATCTGCGCGCCAACGGCCGCTAAACGGCTCGCGCGGGTTACCGGCAGGTAATAAAATTTGTGTTTTTTGCAGGTTCTTATAATCAAACAACAAAACACTAAGCCCCGGTTTTACCGCACGGTGTTGAAAGGCATCATCCATTACGATCACATCATGGTTTGCCTGTAACTTTTCAATCCCCGCTACCCTGTCCTCACAAACGGCAACGGTAACATCCCGAAATTTATGTTTGAACTGGGATGGCTCATCGCCTATTTGATTAGCGGTAGATGTTGGGGTGGCCAATAAAAACCCTTTGGTTTTGCGCCCGTAACCCCGGCTAAGTGTGGCCAATTTGTATTCATCTTTCAGTAAACGTACGATATGCTCCGTCATCGGGCTTTTGCCGGCACCCCCTACCTCAAGGTTGCCTATACAAATCACCGGCATATCAAACGCACGGCTTTTAAACAGCCCTGCGTCGTACAGCCAGTTGCGGATAATGACCACAAAGCCGTAGATGAATGAAAATGGTAACAAAAGCCAGCGCAGGTACTGCATAAGGTGGTAAAGATAATTATTACCGCCGTGATTGCCTGCGCTGATTTAATTATGCTACGCCATCCTCTTTTAAACGGGTAAGCAGTTCATCAAGGTCGACCTCGGCAAATGAGGTCGATGAATCTGAAATACCGTAAGGGATGATGAGTTTATTATTATGGATGATAGACCCGCAAGAATACAGCACGTTTGGCACATAACCTTCGCGCTCATCACTGTTTGGCACTAACAAAGGCTCTTTTAACCGGCCAATCTCTACGGCAGGGTCATCAAGCTTTAACAAACTTGCGCCCAACACATAACGCCGCATAGGGCCTACGCCGTGTGTTATCACTATCCAGCCATCTTTGGTCTCGATAGGTGAACCACAATTACCTATCTGCACAAACTCCCACGTAAAGGCCGGTTTCTGCAACAGATCGGGCTTTTCCCAGATGTTGATCTTATCCGAATACATGATGTAATTATTACAACCATCAATACGCGATATCATGGCATAGCGTCCGTTTATTTTTCGCGGGAAAAGTGCTAGGTTTTTATTTTGCGCACCGGCGCCATAAAGCGGCATTATTTTAAAGTTGTAGAAATCATTGGTTTGCAACAGCTTAGGCATAATCAATGAGCCATCATACGCCGTGTAGGTTGCGTAATATACATACGTGCCATCTTCGTTGAAAAATTTCACGAAGCGAGCATCTTCAATACCTTTGCGCTCGTATTCTGAGATGGGGAATATCACCCTGTCGGAAATATCGGTATCCATCGAGAAAACGATCTCGTAATATGAATCGGCCAGCCAAAGCACTTTGTCATACTCAAGGCGCATAATATCGTCTTCCTGCAGCTTTTGCGAATCCATGATTATCCGGCGCAGGTTTGCGTACTCAAAGTGATGATCGAGTTTGGATTCCAGCTCGTCCAAAACATTGATATTGATCTGCGTAATGGCTGCCTTCTCAAAGAAAAGCTTCTTATTGTAGACCGCATTACGGATAATCTCCGCCTCATCAATATAATCTCCTGCGGGCAATACGGTTATCCGGTTATCCTTATCTACCAAAGCACGGCGGAAAGTTATCGACGAAATGTGCCCCTCACCTACCGCCCTAAAGCTGATGATAAGGCGCTTTTGTCCTTCTTCTAACTCGCTTTGATCAGGATCCTCAATAACCGATGGGTTAAAAAAGGCCGCCGATTCTATTGAATACTCATGTGTAAAGTATGAACCTAATAAAAGCTTTCTATAAACCGAAAGGGTATCAAAATCGATCCCAAGCTCAATAAAAAGCGGCTTTAACTTGCTGCAATGGCGGTTAAGTACGCGGGTTATGTTACGGTGGCGCTTGGAGTATTCCTGCAGCAATGGCGATATGATACCAAAGGCGGTATCCTCGCTAATGCTCATCACTCTTTCTATGACTTCCTTGGCCCTGCTGCTTCCATTAAAAAAGAATCTTGCAATTACACGCTTCGGATCGGGATTAACTCTTATTGGTTTGCGTTCAACGGAAAGTCTCATACGTATAAAAAAGTGCGTTTATTGATTAACACACGCTTTTGTAAATTGATTTGAACATTTTGAGAAAGGTTGAAAATGATAGGTTGAGTGGTGAGAAGCGCCCTCTAAATTGCGAAGCATTCATGAACGCCTACAATTATAATACCGTGAATAATCTCCCCCGAAAGGGGAGACTTTAAAAAAGTATTTCTAAGCCCCTCTCCTTCGGAGAGGGGTTGGGGAGAGGCTTCTCACACCATCCTATTCCTCTTCACCAGATAGCTCTTCAAAATATGATTATACCCTGTCGAAATATCTGCATCAATTAACTCTACACCGTACTGGGCGCATTTAAGTTCCAGTTGGTGTCGGTATTGGCGCAAGGCTTCGCGGTAGTTATCTCTTATCTGGTTGGGGTGCACGCGCATCTCGTTGCCGGTTTCCATGTCAACAAAATGGTGCGGGCGGTTATCGAAGTTAAAGTCGAGCTCGTGTTGTTTATCGATGACATTGAATATCAGTATCTCGTGCTTACGGTAGCGCAGATGCTGGATAGCAGCGAAAAGATCCTGCGTTTTTTGCTCGCTCATACTGTTTTCCAACATATCGCTGAAGATGATGACCATTGACCTCTGATGGATCTCATTGGCAATGTAATGGAGCGTTTGGCTGATATTGGTTGATGTATTTTGTTTAGGATTATCAAAAGTTTTCTCCAATTCGGCATATAAATAAAACAGATGCTGCGATGTTGAGCGGGCTGCGCTTATCCAGTTCATCTCGTCAGAGAACAGGCAAAGACCAAAGGCATCACGCTGCCTTTTAAACAGATAAATAAGCGATGCGATAGCGTAGATAGAAAACTGCAGCTTGCTTTCCCCTTTATCCGGAAAGTTCATGGATGATGAGGTATCCAGCAGCAGGTAACAGCGCAGATTGGTCTCTTCCTCAAATTGCTTTACGAACAACTTGTCAGTACGTGCAAATAATTTCCAGTCGATATTTTTAACTGATTCGCCACTGTTGTATAGGCGATGCTCGGCAAACTCCACCGAAAAACCATGAAACGGGCTCTGATGCAAACCGGTTATAAAACCCTCAACTACCTGGCGGGCAAGAAGCTCAAGATTGGCTAACTGGCGAATATGCTGATCATTACTGAGTTGAGGCATGCTATCTTAAAATCGTGTATAAACTGCTGCCTGTACAATGTGATTGAACACATAAGCCTCGGCCTGTTTTATATACTGGTTCATGTAACCAACCTCAAGGTCCATCTTTTTGTGCAGGCGATAACCAAAGGCAACGTAAGCACGGTTTTGGTCGAAGAAGTGTTTATTAACTTTTGCCTTGTTTTGTACGTTGAAGAAAACCTCATTTTGCAAACCAAGGAATGGGCCTTTTGTAAACGTTGTTGAATCGTTACCCAAGGGCACAACAGCACGGGCAAAATACCGAAAACGCTGGGCAAAGTAATGATCGTTCTTGTTAGTAGTATTCCCCAGGTAACGTTGCTCTAACCTAAGGCGATGTTGCAGAGTGGATGTTTTACCGATTTTATGGTTGATGATCAATTGCTCCCATGTGCGGCTCTCTGGGCGAAAGGTTTTATTTCCCGCTGCATCGCGACCGTTGGCTGTGACGTATGCGTAACCCAAAGCTGCCATTTTATTGCCATCAAAGTAATAATTCACCGATGGACGCAACAGGATATTTTGCAGGTAGTTAAATTCATCTGCTGAGCGGAACTGCCCGTCGAAAGACATCCCCCAATGTTTACCGAAACGCTGTGTATGAAACCATGCTGCCCAACCTGAGAAACGGTTCTCCTGCGCAAACAGCTTTACCGGCGATAGCAATATTAAGAGGAGGATTATTTTGAGTAGCTTTTTCATAGGTTATTGTTGGAGTACTAAAATAGACAATCCCCGATTAAATGAACGGGGATCAGGGAGAATTCTTATTGCAGCAAACAAATTGTCATTTCGAACGAACGTAGTGAGGAGAACCGTAACGAAGTGGAGCTCATCGAAGATAAATCTTGTTAATCTGTAAGTTTTCGAGTTTAACAGGAAGAACAGGATTTCTCCTCGTTCCTCGTTCGAAATGACAGTCAGGTTTTGTCATGCTGAGCGATAGCGAAGCATCTATGAACTTTGCGAGAATGCGATTAGATTCCTCGCTGTCGCTCCTCGCAATGACATTGTTATTAGTTATTAATCCTTAAACCTTACCAAATTCTTCCTGCCAATATCATACACCAATCTAAACGCTTCCTGATTACTACTAAAGCCCGGTGTATTATGCAAACTAAAAATAAACTGCCCACGCAGGCCTTTTGCGCTAAACGGTGTGATGATAAAGTCTAAACGATTGTAGGTTTTAAAGCGGTAATACTCATCACCATAAAGAACGCGATGACCATCGCCTTTGTAAAACTCATCGTAAAGAGCAATCTTCCAGTAGCTTAAATAAGCGCTCGCAACAAAACCCTTAGGTTTCTGAAAGCCATCAACACCCCGGATTCGCTCTAAGGACATCATGCCGCCGGCTTCAATATTCAATGAATCGAGGAAAGTTTTGTGGCTAAAGTTGGCGCCGAGTTTAATTTGTAAAGCCCCGTTATCCTGTATATGATCGTTAGGATCGGGGGTAGCGGTACCGGCATCATGCAGCATAAATGCGTAGTGCGCTAAATAAAGCGGACCTGTTTTCCATGGTTGGTATTTACCCGAGAACCCGAACAGAAACTGCTCTCGGTCGGTAGCGGTTTGGCGGCTTACCCAGTCTATCCAAATGGTTTCGGTAACGTGCTCGTTTTTAAATCGCGTTAGCATACCTTCTACATTGGGGCGGTAGTAACGCAGCGTATCATTAAGCATGGCACGCGGATAATCGGTTAACAACCCTTCGCGAGAGAAAGCACCGATGTTAAATAACCAGTTCTTATTAGTGAAACTATAATAGATCACCGGGTTTACTTTTACAAAAAAAGGTTTACCACCAAACTCGTGCAACATGTTGGCACCTGCAATAAAGTGGTTATTGCTATCCAGGTTAAAACCCACATCGAGCGTAGTACGGATACCAGAATAAGTGCGCGAGCGCTCCGGGAACTCCTTGTACTCGCGGTTGTCAAAAAAGCCAAACCCGTTTAAATGGAAATCAACATTCTGCGCGCTTGCAGAAACTACAGTTACAATCAGGAACAGAAAAAGGAGATGTAATTTTTTTATCATCGGGGTATATTATTCAACGGTTAACTTAATAAAACGACTATTACGGCTGCCTGTAAATGGCTCAGCTCGTAACGAAACGAACAGATCATATTTTCCCGTCTTTTGTGGTGCAATGGCTGTTATTTTATAATGTGCAATTTGGCCCTTTTTCAAACTGATCTGATTAAAACTGCTATCTGCTTTTTGCACATCAACAGGTGTGGTGTGGATAAAGAAACAGGTCTCCAAATAAACAGGATGCTTTTCGCCGAGATTGGCAAAGTTAATTGAGAAGGGGTATCTATTAGTTATAGTTAAGTCAAATTGTAACTTTTGGCCAGGCCTGGCTCTTAGCTCATTAACATTTGTTGCGATGCTTACCTTCTGATAAGAGCGCACCTCATCCACCCAACCACCAAACCATGTGCCTGCTTCGGTTTGTATGGTATCTTGCGTAACGGCAGGGTTATTCCAATTCAGTAACAGATAAATGCGTTTATGCTGCAGGCTGTCTTCTATAGGCCAAAGACTATACTGGGTACGGCGATAATCGCGCGCGTCATAGCTCATGGCTTTGGTGGAATTACTGTAGAAATTATACTTGCTCGGGTTTTGGAAACCTTCGCTCATGATGAGATAATTATCCCCCACTTTTTGCTTAACCAGGTGCGCCCAATCCTTAAAGCCATAATAACTTTTAAACTGATCTACCTTACGCAACCAGGCCGGCCCAAAAACCAAACTTGCCCTCAGCACAAAAATAAAAACGATGTTAATGATGGCCAGCCGCTGCAGCCATATATATGGTTTACCTATCTCGGTAATTGAAATAAGTGCCAATATCACCAGCGGCACAAAGGCGATCAATGTCCAATGGGGTTCAACAATACCTTTAAGACTGTTCAGCAAAAAGAATATAAATGTTCCGGCGGCGTTAACTAATAACCCGCGTTTAAAAGGATCTGTTTGCCGTTTACGGAAGGCAGCATAAAACACAAACCAGCCTATGAATGGCCCGCCCATGGCCAGTTGAGCCGGGATGTAACCCAATGTTTGGTCGATACGATAACCTGCCTCGGACCTATCGAACAAATGATAATTGATAGTTGGGTAGCCATTGTTCACCTGCCATAAAATATGCGGGATAAACAAAATAGCGGCCACAACCGTCATCAGCCAAAAGCTTCTGCGTTTAAGTAATGAGATATTCGAGAGGATGGTAAAACCGATAACCAATACCGCATGGTATTTACTGTATAACAGGCAAGCAATAATTAGCGCCAGCAAAAGCGTTATTTTAATATTATCGTCTCCAAGATATTTTTTGTAGACATAGAAGAACAGTACCGTAAACAAAAACAGCGGCACATCAGGCGTAGTCGTGAAGCCGTAAATGTTAAAGATGAACATGCCCGAGGCGATGAGCATGAACCATTTAGCCTGCACACCATATTGCTTTACAATAAGCCAAAGCGTATAAATGGCAACGCTGCTGCAACAGATGGTTAATAACCGTACGCCAAATTCGTTCTGAAAAAATCCGTAGCCTATCTTGATAAACAACGCAACCATTGGCGGATGATCAAAGTATCCCCAGGCCAGAAAGCGGGAATAGATCCAGTAGTAAGCTTCATCGGCATGCAACTCTAACGTAGCCGACTGAATTATGTTGAATACCGTCCAACACAAAATGAACAAGCCTATAGCCCTGTTACTTTGATTAGCCGTTGCAGTATTTTCCATCGGCTACAAATGTAAAATAAATGCGGCAAGCGACACAAAGCTTATCTGCCGGATTATTTTACATTTGAAAACGAAAAACTTATCCGCCATGATTGAAAAACAACTTGATATTATGCGCCAACCGCGCTTAACCATCTTAAAAACTTTAGAAGAATTTACCTTAGATCAGCTAAATACTATCCCCGTCGGTTTCAACAATAACATTATCTGGAACCTTGGCCACATGGTGGCAACTCTGCAAAAAGTTTGCTACTTAAAAGCCGGATTGGATGATATGGTTGAGGAGACTTTTTACAAACGCTACGAATCTGGCAGCAAACCCGAAGCTCCTGCCAATGAGCAGGAATATGAATTGATTAAAACCCTGTTCATGACCAGCCTTGATAAACTTGGCGAAGACTACAAAGCCGGCATCTTTGGCAACTATCCCGAGTGGACCACCCGCTACGGAGCATCCATCAGCAATATTGATGAGGCGCTTGCATTTTTGCCCTTCCATGAGGGATTACATATAGGGTATGTTATGGCGATGAGGAAGTTGGTATAGCAAATACCCCATATGTCATTGCGAGGAGCGCCAGCGACGTGGCAATCGCATAGGCATGTCCTGTGAGATTGCCACGCTATCGCTCGCAATGACATTATTCATTAAACAAAAAAGCCCCCGAAATTCGGGGGCTTTTCTTATTCTATCAAAAAGGCTAATTAAACACCTAATAATAATCTTGCAGGGTCTTCCAGCAGCTGTTTAACGCGTACCAGGAAGCTTACTGATTCGCGGCCATCAATGATGCGGTGATCATAAGATAACGCCAGGTACATCATTGGGCGGATAACCACCTGGCCGTTCACTGCTACAGGACGCTCAACAATGTTGTGCATACCCAGGATAGCCGATTGCGGCGCGTTGATGATAGGGGTTGACATCATTGAACCGAATACACCACCGTTGGTGATCGTGAAGGTACCGCCGGTCATTTCATCGATGGTCAGTTTGTTCTCGCGGGCTTTACCGGCCAAAACAACAATGGCTTTCTCAATTTCGGCAAGGCTTAAGCTATCGGCATTGCGGATAACCGGAACAACCAAACCTTTAGGCGCTGAAACCGCGATAGAAACGTCAGCAAAATTGCTGTACACGATCTCTTCGCCTTCAATGCGGGCGTTAACTGCAGGTGATAACTGCTCATGGTACTTACAAAACTGCAATAGGGGGGCATACTTGGACAGGTTAT
>JAESTD010000104.1 GCA_016763755.1 Mucilaginibacter sp. | reverse complement strand
GCAAGGTGTATAAGTGTCCTAAAGAGATTGCTTCGTACCTCGCAATGACGGGTTTGTGTTATAGCGCCCGCCATATTTAATTCCCTGCACAATCATTAACTTTGCTCTATGGAAGCACAGCAGGATATATTATCGCTCGCGGATATCAGGTTATTGGTAGATACTTTTTACGCCCGTATCCAAGATGATGAGCTGTTAGGCCCAATATTCACCGAGCGGATAAAAGATAACTGGCCCGAGCATTTGGACAAAATGTACCGTTTCTGGCAAACCGTGTTGTTGGAAGAATATACCTACAACGGCCGCCCCTTTCCACCGCACACTCAATTACCTATTGATGGGCAGCATTTTAATAAATGGCTTGCCCTGTTTTCTGAAACTGTTGATCAACTATTTACCGGTGATAAAGCTACCGAAGCTAAATGGCGCGCCAATAAAATGGCTACGATGTTTCAGAGTAAACTCGCTTATTTTCGGGAGAATCCGTTTAATATTATTTAAAAAATTGTCATTTGCCTTCGCTTACAAGGTCTCTATTTCTTCCGGATGCCTTGGGTGCCAGATTGCGTAATAAAACGCCAGGCAAAATACGCCCAGCATAAATGGGATCAGCGCCAGATGTTTGTAAGTAAACCAGCCATGAATAGTAAGGTGATCGAAGTTCATAAACTCGCTTATCATCCAGTACGAGTTTGCGCTTATCCAAAACGTAATAGCCAGGTTATGGCAAAGTTCAGACATCAGCTGCCTCGTACGCCATGCTATCACAATAGAGATCACCAGCGTAGGGATGATCATGATGATGCCCAGTGGTTTCCATATCATACACCAGCCAATATCTTTAAACAACCAGAACACAATATGGAGATTCTCCATTTTGCGGTATTTGAGCGGGATGATATATTGTGACATGCGTAGCTAAAATAGAGATTTTAAAACATTTCTAAAATTTATCGGCAAGGGCGGTATACCAGTTATCAACCTGATACTGATAGCCTAAAATTGGTGACACATCCTTGCTTTCTACTATTTTCCAATTATCCAGTTTTAAGATAAAACCGGGCAAAGGTAAGCCAGCCTCTTCTGCCGCCCTGGTATAAAAATCCGCACGGCTTGGGTGGTGCGGGGTAACGGCGTTAAAGGTATGCCCGTAAACCTCGTGGTTTATAATATTTTGGGTTATGCCGATGCAATCGTCAAGATGGATAAGATTTACGGGGGCCAGTCCGTTGGCAATATCCTGTTTACCGGCAAAGAAACGGCCCGGGTGTCTGTTGGGCCCTACTAATCCTGCGAAACGGATAATGGTTGTTCTAAAATTGCTTTGCTGTCGAAAAAGTTTCTCGGCCTCTAATAAGATCTTTCCTGGCGTAGTATCAGGCTCAGGCGGGGTATCTTCATTTACCACTAAATTTCTATCGGCATAAACACCTGTAGAACTAATGAGAATAACTTTTTGAATTTGATGCCAGCGGATGCGTTCTACAACTTTTTCCAACTTCGGCAGATACTCTGCGCCCTCTGCCGAGCGGCTTTTAGGTGGTATTGCGATGATAAGCATATCAGTGTCAAAGAATTGATCAGGAAAGGTGGCTTGTTCTGCAGTAAGGTTCAATAAAAATGGTTCAATACCGGCCTCTTTTAAAACGGCAAGCCTATCAGCAGAGGTTGTGCTGCCTTTAACCCTGTGTTTATCGTTTACCAATGCCTTTGCCAGTGGTAAACCGTACCAGCCGCAACCCAAAATACTTATTGTCATAATAGCGGCTTAAAGATAATATAAATGCAAATAATATATTTGCCATATGGATACGCCACAAACTTTGCCTGTTTTAAATGATACCGAATTGAGGGTATTGGGTTCGCTGATGGAAAAAAGCAAAACAACCCCCGATTACTACCCCATGACCGTTAATGGTCTCACAGCCGCTTGCAACCAGAAAACGGCACGCAAGCCGGTGGTGGAGTACGATGAGCAAACGGTTGTACTGGCTTTAGATGCGTTGAAACGTAAGGGTTTGATATCAACAGCAACGGGCGGCTCAAGTCGGGCTACCAAATACAAGCACAACTTTGGTATCGTGTTTCCTGTGGTACCATCAGAAGTTGCGGTTATCTGTCTACTCATTTTACGCGGACCACAAACGCCGGGCGAAATCAATACCAACTCGGGCCGATTGTACGAGTTTGAGAACCTGGATGATGTGACAGAAATGCTGGATAAACTGGCCGGCGGCGACCTGCCCTATATCGAACAAATGCCAAAACGCCCCGGCCAAAAAGAAGTACGCTATCGCCATCTTTTAGGAGGAACTGTTCCTGAAGATGATGCTTACGACGAACCGCAACGCCGCTCATCAAACAGCGAACTGGAAGATCGCCTCAGCAAATTGGAAACCGATTTTGCCGAATTAAAAGAAGCCTTTGATAAATTGATGAAAGAGTTATCTTAACCAAATGGTTAGTCTTCGTGTCTTAATTTGCGCTCTATTCGTCTATCAGGAATAAACCAAATTATAGCTACAGCGAAATACATACCCACAGCCCACCACGGGTGAACAAAAGATACCGCTATCGCAGCGGCGTATACGCCTACTGACAATTTTCCCTTCATATCACTGCCCATTGCATCGGCTAATAAAGAGTTTTCGCCATGGTGTTTTACTAATAAACGGGCAAGTATGGTGTAAGCCACTCCTGCCATAATCAGGACTATGCCGTAGCAGATCACCGGCTCTCTCGAAAAATGGTTTTCACCCATCCAATCGGTAACAAACGGAATAAGCGATAGCCAAAATAGCAAGAAAAGATTTGCCCAAAGGATGCCGCCTGTTACAGATTTAGCAGCATGCAATAAGTGGTGATGATTGTTCCAGTAGATGCCTACGTAGATAAAGCTGAGCACATAGCTTAAAAATACAGGCGACAATTCTTTAAGATCTTCCCAGCCAGCATGGTGCGGAACTTTAAGCTCTAAAACCATTATAGTGATGATAATGGCAATTACGCCATCGCTAAACGCCTCTAAACGTCCCTTACCCATAACTGTGATCAATTTGCCTAAAGATACGGTAAGGACGTATTGCCTGCAAGACGTTAAACAGCCTTTACGCTAATATTGAAGATATCCTTCAGCGCCCGCTTGGCGGCATTATAACCGCACATACCATGTACACCACCACCCGGCGGCGTAGAAGCCGAACAGATATATAAACCTTTCTCTGATGTTTTATAAGGCGATGTACGTAATGCAGGCCGGGTAAATAGTTGGCCCAGATCTATCACCCCACCATTAATATCTCCGCCAATATAGTTGGGATTATACTCCTGGATTTCGGCGGTATCCATGGTATGTTTAGCCAAAATGATGTCCCTAAAGCCCGGTGCGTAGCGCTCTATCTGTTTTTCAATGGCATCACTCATGTTTTTGGTTGAGCCATTAGGTACATGGCAGTAGGCCCAGGCAGTATGTTTACCTTCTGGTGCGCGAGATGAATCGAATATACTTTGCTGGGCAAGCAGTACAAAAGGCTTGTCTGGGTGCTTACCTGTCCAGGTTTGCTGTTCGGCATCACGGATCTCATTTAAGGTGTTGCCTATATGTACGGTTCCGGCTTTGCGGCAGGCTTCGTCAGTAAAAGGGATGGCTTCGCTTAATGCAAAATCCATTTTAAATACCCCCATTCCATATCGATAGCGGTTCAATTGCCATTTATATAACGATGAAAATTTATGGCCGGCAATCTCTAATAGCTGTTTCGGCGTTACATCAAACAGCACCGCATGTGACGATGGCAATTGCTCTAATGACTTTACGTAGGTGTCAGTTTCTATCTTACCGCCAATCGACACAAAGTATCCCGCCAAAGCATCTGCAATGCTTTGTGAGCCGCCTTTCGGCACCGGCCAACCCTTTAGGTGCCCTGCCGCCATCAGCACCAGCGTAATGGCTGATGTTGCCGTATTGGTGATTGGTTGCATGCTGTGTGCCGCCATACCGGCTATTAAGGCCTTGGCTTGCCTTGTTTTAAATTGTTTAGCCAGCATGGTGGCCGGTTTCATGGCAGTTAACCCAAATGCGGCTAATGCCAAAGGATGTTTGGGCATGTGCAGGGGGCCAAGCACATCGGCATCAATTAAGGGCCAGTTTTGAGTTACTGACGTCATTAGCTTAACATAAGCCTTTTCATCAGCACCCAGATGTTGAGCGGTTAAATCTATACTTCTGGATAAAATTCCCGGATTATGATGTTCCAACGGATGCGCGGCGTCTATCTCAGGATACACATACTCCAATCCGTGTTGAGTAAGCGGCAAGGTTTTAAAATATGGAGATGCGACTGCGAGCGGATGTACGGCCGAGCACACATCGTGCTTAAACCCTGGTAATGTTAGTTCTTTGGTGCGCAGGCCGCCGCCAATTGCATTTTTACCTTCAAGTATCAATACTTTAAGTCCCTGCTGTTGAATTAATATGGCAGCTGCCAGTCCGTTTGGGCCACTGCCGACTATAATTGCGTCGTAATCGCGTTTTTCGAGCGCCATAGGCTAAATATCAATAGTCGGAATAAGCGGTTGGATACAGAAATATGATATCCCCTTTTGATACGTTGTTTTTGTATTGCGCATCGCCTGTCAATCCCTTCCATTGCGCGTCTGCATCAAAAGCCTTCCAGTGCTCTTCCCGGCTTTGTTTATCATTAAACGTTGTGAGGTACATTAGGTTAGGCATCCTACTACCTGCAATAACGCTGCCATAAAATACAGGATTAAAGCCTAAACGTTGAAAAATATCGGTCTCGCCACTGTTAAACATCTTTACTTTGCTGTAGTGATATGCCTCGGTAGGGCTCTCATAACTGCGTAACTCATAAACCCGTTTAGCGCGGTCGCCGGTTAATTTTGGCATCATCAAATGCG
The DNA here is from genome assembly GCA_016763755.1 of Mucilaginibacter sp. Lineage (GTDB taxonomy): Bacteria > Bacteroidota > Bacteroidia > Sphingobacteriales > Sphingobacteriaceae > Mucilaginibacter. Next base: position 5,646 of record JAESTD010000104.1, on the reverse strand, counting down.
GGCGGGTAATAAACGGGCTTAACCAAATGGTTTCTATGCGCGAATAAGGCGCGCTATTGTAAACTGCAGATGCATAATCCTTGTTATCCGCCGTTAATTCTACAGGTTTGCCTGCAGATACATTTTCAGGTTCGGCATCTTTCCATGATGCATATGGAGTTAATACGTAGATCTTTCTATCAGCAGTGTCTGTTTCAACGGGTTTAAAAACACCGATGTTCTTGATCCCTTTTTTATGCAGTGCGGGTACGTAACTTTTCTGCAGGTATGCATCCAGCATGCTCTCCTGCTGCAGTGTTTTGTAATGATAAATTTTAAGTTGATAGTAATCGCCTTTAATGATTTGTGCGAATGACGAGCAATTGAAAGCTATTGACGTTGCTATAAATACGCTCGTTAACGCAATATTTTTTAAGATAGACATGCCTTTAGGGTTTACGGCTAATTTAGCGCGAAAAAAGTAATAAACAAGAGGGTACCAAGGCCAAATGTCTCGGCAGATTATGACATTGCTTTGCTGCTGTCAAATGCAACAAGCGTATCCATTAGCTCTTGCAATTTAAGCGGTTTGCTCAAATAGGCGTCCATCCCTGCAGCAAGGCATTCTTCCTTATCCTCGGCCATGGCGTTGGCTGTCATGGCAACAATTATTGGCTGGTATTCCATATTTTTACGGATAAAACGAGTTGCCTCTAAGCCATCCATCTCGGGCATTTGTACATCCATTAATATCAGGTTGTAACGCTTGGTGATCATCGCATTGAGGGTTTCATGCCCGTTGCTTGCAATATCCGGCTTATAGCCCATTTTATTCAGGATATACTTAGCCAGTTTTTGATTGATGGCGTTATCCTCGGCGATAAGAATATTCATTGGATGATGACGGGCAAAATCCTCTGAGAACGGCGTTTGGATAGCTGCCGCATCTGCTTTAAGCTCAGTGTTTAATTTAAGCTGCTCGATAATGTGCTTGTATAAGATCTGATGCTTGGTAGGCTTCGAGAGGGCGACATTAAACAGATGGGTATATTTTTTACTTTGCTCATTGCCCATTGAAGTGAGCAGGATAATAGGCACCAGGCTGCTCTTACGGATATTTGAGGCAAGGCCTACGCCATCCAACTCTGGCATATTCATATCTGATATAACCAGATCAATTGTCTCTTTGCCGGCCAGTATTTTAAGCGCTTCATCGCCCGATGCAGCCGTTACCGGGATAAAGTTCCATTGCTTTAACTGCTCGTGCAAGATCTCTCGATTAGTTGCATTATCATCAACCACCAATATCCGCTTATTCCTTACCTCTTCGGTATTAAGGTGTACGTAATTGCGTTGCGATTTGACGCCTTCTTTAGCCTTAATGCTAAATGAGAATGTGCTGCCCTGGCCTACTTTACTTTGCACATTTATTTCTCCGCCCATCAAATTAACCAGCTTTTCGCTTATGGCGAGGCCAAGCCCTGTGCCGCCATATTTACGGGTAGTGCTCGAGTCGACCTGCGAGAAGGCCTTAAATAATTTATCGATCTTATTGTGAGGGATGCCTATACCCGTATCGCGTACCTCAAAAAGCAATTCGAGTTTGCCTTTTGTTTCGCCATTCAATTTTACGGATATGAATACTTCACCGCGTGCAGTAAATTTCACGGCATTACCAACCAGGTTTATCAATATCTGCCTTAAGCGGTGAGTATCAGCAATGATCTGTGCCGGGATCTTATGGTCAACCTGATAAACTAAGTCCAGGTTGGCACGCGCGGCGCGCTCGGCAAATACATCAAGTACGTTTTCAATACAATCGCGCAGATCAAAATCGTGCTCATCCAACTCCATGTTCCCCGATTCTATTTTAGAGAAATCTAAAATATCATTGATCACATTCAGCAGGTTATCGCCACACGTTTTAATGGTTTCGGTAAACTCGCGCTGTTCTTCAGTGAGGCTGGTATTGCTCAGCAACGTCGCCATACCCATTACGCCGTTCATCGGCGTACGGATCTCATGGCTCATTGTAGCCAGGAAAATACTCTTCGCCTGATTGGCTTTTTCAGCATCTTCGCGGGCTTTTTCTGCTTCTTCACGTAAGTTGCGTTCGTCAGTGGTCATTTTAGCGAGCCTTAGCGTGCGGTCTTCCACCTCGCGTTCTAATACCACTTTTTGGATGGTAATTGAACGAACCCGCAATACAAAGAATACATACAACAATGCATTTATTAGTAGCAGTGCCAACAATTTAAACCACCAGGTTAAATAAAATGGTGGCGTAGAAGTAATTACGAGCGCTGTAGTAACCGGCGACCAAAAACCTGCCGAGTTTTGATATTTAATCTTCAGCGTATAAGAACCTGCCGGCAAATTGGTGAACGTTGCCGAATTACGGTTGCCTATATAGTTCCACTTTTTATCAAATCCCTCTAACAGGTAAGCGTAATTATTTTTGTTTTTAGATGTAAAATCCAAGGCTACAAACTCGAACGAAATAACCGATTGTTTGTGGCTAAGCGTTATAGAGTGCACATTGGAGATATCATCCTTTAACGGCGACTTATCATTTTTGCCGTGGGCCGGTTGTACATTTTGGTTAAATAGCCTGAAAGCCGTTACTACCAATGGCGAAAAACCTTCGGGTTTCAAAATCTGCTGAGGAGTAAAAGCATTAAAACCGTTAATACCACCAAAATACAGGCGGTTGCCCTTACCTTTGAACGATGAATGCGACTTAAATTCAATATCCTGCAAACCGTCCTCTATAGTAAAATTACGGAAGGTAAGCTTTACAGGGTCAAAGCGGGATAATCCGTTATTTGTACTTACCCAAAGCATACCTTGCTCATCTTCTCTAACAGCGTAAATGATATCGCTTGGTAAACCATCTTTTTTCCGATAAACCGTAAAACGTTTGCTAACCGGGTCAAATTTGTCTAAACCCGAAAATGTGCTGAGCCAGATGTACCCTTTATTGTCCTCAAACATATCGGGCACGTTATCATTACTCAAACTATTTTTAGCCGGACTATAGCAGAAACGGGTAAACTTTCCGGTATTTCTATCCAGCAGGTTGAGGCCACCGTCGAAAGTACCCACCCAGAGATTACCTCGCCTATCCTCAAGCACCGAATACACCCTGTCGCTACTTAAACTGTGCGGATCTTTGGGATCATAACGATAATTGGTGAATTTGCCGGTCTTTCTATCAAAATGACTTAAACCGGTATTGTAGGTGCCTATCCACGCAGTATGGTCGCGGGAGAGCGTAAGTGCATAAATATTGTTGCCAGGTAAGCTGTTGGGGTTATTGGGTATATTAATATAGTTGGTGAACTTTCCTGTTTTGGGGTTAAGTATGCTGAGGCCATCAGCCCAGGTACCCATCCAATAATTATCCTCGACATCCTGCGTTACTGTTAACACGTAGTTGCCTGTTATGCTGTTGCCGCTGTTGTTTTTAGTGTAATGCGTAAAATTCCCGGTTTTGCGGTTAAAGTGGTTAACACCGCCGCCATCGGTACCCACCCAAACATCCTGGTTCTCATCTTCAAAAAGTGCGAGCACAAAATCATTTGATAAACTGCCCGGGTTTGCGCTATGCCTGTAATGCGTAAAGCTTTCTGTACTGCGTTTGTAAAGGTTGATACCCCCGCTGTAAGCGCCCAACCACATATTGCCCGACCTGTCTCTACAAATAGCGTAAATGGTGTTACCTATAATGCTATTTTGGTCAACATCGTCGTGTTTATAGTTTGAGATACGGTTTGTTTTTGGATCTAATATGCAAAGGCCACCATTATCGCTGCCTATCCATAGCTTGCCATTTAAGTCCATATTAAGGCAATAAATATTATTGCTGGTAAGCGATGTTGCCGGTTGGGCAGCATTAGATTGATAGTGGATAAACTTACCTGCCTTACGATCAAAGTAGTTTAAGCCTGCATCGGTAGTACCTACCCAAAGCCGTTTATCGGTATCCTCGAAAATACAGCTCACGTTGTTACTCGTTATGCTTTGTTGGTTTTCAGGATCGTGTTTGTAGGTTGTAAATGTGCCGTTGCGTTTATTCAACATTGATAAACCACCCGATGCAGTTCCCACCCAGATATTATTTCCCGAATCGCGATAAACAAAGCTTACGTTGTTATCAGGCAGACAACCCGGCTTGCCGGTGTTTGTGTAATGCGTTATTTTATTCTTGCCAACATCAAGGTAATCTAAACCGCCCTGCCCCGCTATCCAAAGATTGTTTTTCTCATCAATAGCCAATTTATTGAGGATATTATTGGCAATTGAATTAGTGTTGTTGTCACTGTGACCAAAGCGGATGATGCGCCCGGTTTTACGCTCAATTTTATTTAAACCAATAATGGTTGCCACCCAAATATTGCCGTCCTTGTCTTCGGCAACATCAGCTATCATGTTACTGCTTAATGATGCCGGATCAGCTTCGTCGTGCTTATAGTTGGTAAAGTTATAGCCATCGTATTTATTAAGGCCATCACGGGTTCCTATCCAAATAAACCCACGACTATCCTGTAGCACGCAGGCCACATTAACTTGCGATAACCCCTGGGCCGTGCCAATATGTTCAAACTTAAGGCTTGCATTTTGCCCAAAGCTAAACGTTGCATACAGCAGGATAATAAAAGTGGAAATACACTTAAGCATTTATTTCCGGTGGTTAATCGTAAATTAAGTAAAAGGAGTAAAGGGTAACAAACACTTATACGGAAGCGCTCTACAATTGGTTTTTATTTTAGCAACAAATCAAGTTAACAATTTCGGTTAAACAAAAAAAGCTTACCGCATGCGGTAAGCTTTTTTTGTTTGGCATTTATTTAATTATTTGAGCTCTCTCACCCAAATATTACGGAAGCTAAGCGGTTCGCTTTTGTCGCCGTGAGCCTGCAATTTAATAGGGCAATCGCCATGTGCCTTTCTGTAGCCTGGTTTGCCAATATATTGGGTTGGGCCAAGCAGCTCAATGTTGTTTTCAACTAACACGCCGTTAAAAATAACGGTGACGCGTGCAGGTGTTTTAACCTGGTCGCCATCAAAGGTTGGGGCAGTCCAGATAACGTCATACACATTCCAGGTGCCCGGAGGGCGGGTTGGGTTAGCTAACGGTATAAATTGCTTGTAGATACTACCAGCCATACCGTTGGTGTAGGTTTTGTTGTTGTATGAATCTAATACCTGTAGTTCGTAACCATCATCTCCTTTACCTGTTGATGCAAGGAAAACACCGCTATTACCACGTGCCTGGCCTGTACCTTCTATATTTGCAGGTACTTTCCACTCGATGTGCAACTGATAGCTTCCGAATTTCTTTTTGGTTTGGATGTTACCGTACTTTTTATTCACGGTCAAAACATCGCCTTTAACATCCCATTTTGCAGGATCGCCGCTGGCAACATCTTCCCACTCTGAAAGGCCGTTTTTACCATCAAACAAAACGATGGCATCAGACGGAGCCTCGCCTGCAACTTTACCGGCAGTTACCACCGGTGGTACAGGCTCCCATTTTTCGGTATCCTCGGGTTTTGCATTTTGCGCGTTAGCCATGTAAAAGCCTCCGCTAAGCAAAGCAGTTAAAATCAGTTTATGTTTCATTTTTTAGTTAATTGGTGCCTTTTATAAATAAAGTTTAGTTTT
>JAESTD010000103.1 GCA_016763755.1 Mucilaginibacter sp. | reverse complement strand
ACCTATAATTATCCGCAAGGCCGCTTAACCGAGCATCGCATTGGTTTAACTATTTATAACCTGCCCGGCGTAATGAACGGCGACCTGCAGGAAATAATGGAAGCCCTGCAGTTTGCAGAAAATGCCGAAAAACTGAAAGAAGGCACTGTGGCATAATTGCATTATCATTATAAAAATCAAAGCACCCAAAAGGTGCTTTTTTTATTTGCAGAAAGGGCTTTTCATGTCAATTTCATAATACCCAGCTAATTTAGCGTTTGTAAAGTTGCGTTTTACTGCGGCTTTGCGTATTGGTTTATCATAAACAATAAAGTTTTATTAAACGCTATCACCTATGCTGGCATTAAAAAATTTAACAGATAACAATACCATCTTTAACCGTTCTGTAAGGTTAATGGGCACTGAGTTTGATTTTAATCTGGTAACAGATAATGCTGCCTGGGCATTACAGCGTATAGAAAGCGCCATTAATGAGATTAGCCGCATAGAAAAGCTGTTAAGCCCATTTAATGAGGATAGTTCTATCAGCCTCATCAACCGTAATGCAGGTAAAACCGCTGTACAAGTTGATGCTGAAACTTTTAGGCTGGTTGACCGTGCTTTGCAGATCTCTGCCTTAACCCATGGCTCTTTCGATATTGCTTACGGCGTACCGGTGAATGACAGCGAAGGCACGGCGGTAGCGGTTAAAAGCCGTACGTTAAAAAAGAAAATAAGCCTTACTAACTATACCAATGTTGAGCTTGATCATGCTAAACAAACCGTGTTTTTAAAAAATGCCGGTATGCGTATAAGCCTCAGTGCCATGGCACGCGGCTATGCGGCAGACAGAGCAAAGGTGGTATTGCAAATGGAAGGTGTTAATGGCGGTGTTATCAATATGGATGGTGACCTGCTTACCTGGGGTTTACAACCCGATAATACTGCATGGACCATTGGCGCTGCCGATGCTTCTAAAGCAAATGAGATTTACGCTAATGTTGAGATCAGCAACATGGCCGTATCAACATCAATAAACCCCGACTTAGTTGCTAATCGGGCTATGATAAATGCAGAGAGCGGTTTCCCGGTGAGTGTTACCAAAAGTGTAAGCATCATCAGCCCCACTGCCGAACTATCAGGTGCCATGAACGGGCCAATGTTTAGCATGGGCATTAATACCGGTTTGTACCTGATAAACAAACTTAACCAGATAGCTTGTATTGCGGTTGATGACCATGAGCGTGTTTACACCTCAAAACATATTAGCTTGTAATTTTATCGGCACAGCCGTTAAATATAAACCTGATTATAATTTGCGCTAAGCAATAAGGACGTCCTTAATGTTTAGCGCATTTTTACATAATAACATATAGTGCAAAAAAGGCATTCACCCTTATCTTTGCGTAATTTTTGCTTTTCGCTATTCACCCATAAATGACGAAGTGGTTTTTGTATATTGTACTCCTGATGCTGTTAGCACCACTTTCGTCGTATCCGGGGGTAGCCAACGCAACTGCCGCATCTACAGTTACAACAACATCGCCTATATCATTTAGCGCAGATTATTCGTTTCAACAACGAGATACCACTGTAACAAAAGGCAAGCAAAAACAATCAGAAGAAGAAAAAAAGAAGATTAAAGAAGTGGCCAAGGCAAAAAAAATGCCCAAGCCCGAGAAAATAGAAGAAGTTAAAGCCGAAAAACCGAAGCCACCTCGCCAGCGCCGGCCTGAGGGGGTTGAGCGGCCACCGGAGATCCCAAGAAGAAACGAGTAACCCCAATCTTATTGATGAAATATTTTGGAGCCCTCATATTGATCATTACCTGCACTTCGTTATCCGCAAAGCCCAAATCTTTGCTGATGATGTATAGGGACTATCATGCCGTAGCCGACACCGATACCGTAAAACCGATCCGAAAAAGTTCAGCCTCGATAGGTGTTACTTACGGTACAGATGCCTTATTTTTTGGGCGTACAGGGCCTATCAAGTATCCGTTCATGTCAACAGATCTGGTGATAAACAGTAAGCCGGGATTTTTTGTGTATGGTTCAGCATTAAAAGTGTTAGGCTACAAGCCCCTGGTTGATGAGATAGATATAGGCGGGGGTTATTACTACAGGGCTTCAAAAAAATATACCGGTACTATTAGTTACACTCGTTTTATTTTTAATAAGGAAGCCAATATTATCAAGTCCGCATCATCAAATGATATCAACTGGAAAAACACCTTTGATTGGAAGCTTTTTAAGACCAGCCTAACTGCTGATTACCTCTTTGGTAAATCAGATGATATATTCACTACCATAACTGCCTCAAAATATTACGAAAGCAAGTTCAGCATTTTTAACGATCAGGATTTCCTTTCGATAAACCCGGCAGTAAGCATGATACTCGGCACGCAGAATTTTGTGCAGCGTTACGCTGATGATCATAATCGTAAACTGGAGTTTTACAACATAGCAGATAAGAATGCCCGCGAACGCAATTCGAGGTTTAACATGCTTAATTACAGTTTTAAAATACCGTTGGCATATAATACCCCGCATTATACTTTAGAAGCATCATGGAAATATTCTATACCGGTTAACGTTGAAGGCATATTGCGTAACCGCAAGGAATCATTTTTTAATTTCACGTTCTATTACGTTTTTTATTAGATGAACATACTGATCATTGAAGACGAAAAGGCACTTGCCCAGGAGCTGGAGTTATTTTTAACAAAAAATAACTATGTATGCGAAGTATGTTACAACGGCAGCTCAGCATCAGAAAAAATTGCGGTTAATCTTTACGATTTTATATTGCTTGATCTTGGCTTGCCCGATTACGAAGGCCTCGACCTGCTGAAAGAAGCCCGCCAAACCAACCCCGAAGCAGCCTGCATTATCCTTACCGCCCGCGCCGAAGTGAACGACCGCGTGAAGGGGCTTGACCTTGGAGCCGATGATTACCTGGCAAAACCATTTTCATTGTTAGAATTGCAAAGCCGCATGCAGGCCATTATACGCCGCAAGTTTGGTGTGCCGCAGAATATTGTAGACCTTGATGGCTTTTTGATAAACCTTACGGATCGTACCATAATGTACCACGTAAACCCGGTTAATGCGATCACCAAAAAAGAATTTGATCTGCTGGCATATCTGCTTCTACATAAAAACCGCACCCTTACCCGCGCACAACTTGGCGAACATATATGGGGCAGCGTTATCAATGACGATTATGACTCGAACTTTATAGATGCGCATATCAAAAACATCCGTAAAAAACTGAGTGCATTTGCCCCGGCCGATTGGCTGGAAACTGTACGTGGCCTGGGTTATCGCATAAAAACAAACGTTTAAAATTTGAAGCTTCAAACAAAACTCACGTTTTTCAATGCCATATCAAAACTGGTAATTGTAACGCTGTTTGTTTTGTTACTGCCGGATGTTATCGAAAACATCAATAAAAGCTATACTGATAACCGCCTTGTTAAACAGAAAGAGAAACTGTTAGAGATAGTACAAAGGCAGGGCATAAAAACTTATATTGATGGCGATGAAAGTTATGGCAGTTATCTCCCGCTTAAGGAAGAATATATTAGTCTGGACGTTGCGCCTCTCAAATATCACCTGGATACCATAAGGGATGAACGTCGTCTTATTGAGCAGGACACTATCGACTATCGCATCCTGAGCCATACGTTTCAGGTAGGTAAAAAAAACTATTTGCTTGAGATAGGCAAAAGTACTGATAGTATAGGCGAAACCACAAAACCTCTGCAAAATATCGCTTTCCAGATCCTGATAGGTATGGTATTGCTTACCATCCTGGCAGATCAGGCATTTTCAAGCTATATATTGCGCCCTCTTAATATCATCATCCGCACAAAACTGGTAAGCAAAAAGTTCCCAAGTTTTACAGCTTACAAACAAGTGCGAACCACGACTTCAGATTTTCAGCACCTGGATATCAGCATCCACCGGATGGTGGTAGCCATCGAAAAAGCATTTCAGAAAGAGCGTGAATTTATATCCAATGCTTCTCACGAGTTGATGACACCCATCTCTATCCTGCAGTCAAAGATAGAGAACATGTTTGAGCAGGAAGACATTGCCGACGAGACTAAGTTGCGCTTATTGGAGATGCAGAAGATTCTCTATCGGTTAAAAACCATCACCAAAACTTTATTGCTGATCTCACAAATAGAGAACGAACAGTTTTTAAAAGAGGATAAAACTACCACCGCCGAACTATTGCAGGAGCTTTATGACGAGATCTCTATCCGGTTGCAGGAAAAAAACATCAGCCTGGTTTTGCTGGTTACCGATAATGCCGAGCTTATCAACATCAATAAGTATCTGCTATTTAACCTGTTGTTTAACCTGGTAAACAACGCCATAAAGTATAACCGTAACGATGGCGAAATAACCGTTACTGCCCGCTGGCACAATGCCCATTATCAGATAAGCATTGCAGATACCGGTATAGGCATAGCAGAAGAAGAACTGCCACATATTTTTAACCGCTTTAAAAAGATGAAAAAAGCGCTATCGCAAGATAGTTTTGGACTGGGCCTGCCTATTGTAAAATCAATAGCTGATTTCCATAATATCAACGTCAGCGTTATATCAGAACAGGGCGCGGGCAGCACCTTTACGCTAACGTTGCCGCCAAATACGATAAACGCGGCCCTTTAAAAATAGCGGTTGTACTAAATTTGATGCAGCTTTTTACCACATCAAAACCAGTCTTTTTATTTATACCGATCACTATTTTCCTGTATATTAAAAATATGTTGTAGCAGTGTGTATCTGCTTTTAAAATCGCACAACATATCTTATAAAATTTAGCTTTGTGGCTTTGGCACTGCCTTTGCATTTACACACAAAATACACACACAATTTCCAAAGATGAAAACATTAAAAATAAAGATCGCTACTTATAGTATAGCATTGGCTTCGATAGGCATTTTAGGCTCAGGTTGCGACTCGCTGACCAAAACCCAAAAGGGTGCCGCCATTGGTGCTGGTGCTGGTGGTACCATTGGTGCCGTTATTGGTAAAGCGGCGGGTAATACTGCATTGGGTGCTATTATTGGTGGTGCCGTTGGCGGCACTGCAGGTGCTTTTATTGGCCGTAACATGGACAGGCAAGCTGCCGAAATCAAACAAACTGTACCGGGCGCAACCGTAACCCGCGAGGGCGAAGGTATCTTAGTAAAATTTGATTCGGGTATCTTGTTTGATACCGATAAATCTGATTTGAAATCAGCAGCCCGTACCAACCTGGCAAACCTGGCAACATCACTACAAAATAATCCACAAACCAATATCTTGATTGTTGGCCATACAGATAACACCGGCAGCGATTCATACAATCAAAGTTTGTCGGTTCGCCGTGCCGAGTCTGTAAAATCATTCATAGCTGCTAACAACGTAGCTTCATCACGTTTAAGCACATCAGGTAAAGGCGAAAGCGAGCCAATTGCCGATAACACTACCGTTGATGGCCGCGCGCAAAACCGCCGTGTAGAGATCGTTATTGTTGCCAACGATACTATGAAGAATCAGGCTAAACAACAAACAGGTCAGTAATTTTATCGATTTAATATATTTTCAAAATCCCCGCGGCTGCGCCGTGGGGATTTTTTGTTAGCCCCCTCTAAGTCTCCCCCGATAGGGGAGACTTCAAACGAGATTTTCTAAAGCCCCTCTCCTTCGGAGAGGGGTTTGGGGAGAGGCTCCAATTTTTTGTACCTTTGCCGCATGGCATCCATCAAACCATCAGTACCGAAGGGTACGCGCGATTTCTCTCCGGCCGAAATGGCAAAACGTAACTTTATTTTCGACACCATCAAAAGCGTATTCAGGAAATATGGTTACCAGCAGATAGAAACACCATCGATGGAAAACCTGAGCACACTTACCGGTAAATATGGTGATGAGGGTGATAAATTGATATTTAAGATCCTTAACAGCGGCGACTTTTTAGCAAAAGCAGATGAGCATGCATTAGCTAATCGTAATTCAAATCAAGCTACTGCATCTATCTCAGAAAAAGCCCTTCGCTATGATCTTACCGTGCCATTTGCACGCTACGTTGTGCAACATCAAAACGAGATCACATTCCCTTTCAAACGTTTCCAGGTGCAACCGGTTTGGCGTGCAGACAGGCCGCAAAAAGGCCGTTACCGCGAGTTTTACCAGTGCGATGCCGATGTGGTAGGTTCTCCCTCGTTACTGAATGAAGCTGAGTTTATCCTGATATATGACGAGGCACTAAGCAAATTGGGACTAACCGATTTTAGCATTAAGATCAACAACCGCAAGATCCTTTCGGGCATTGCGCAGGTGATCAACAAACATGATAGCATCATCGACCTTACTGTTGCCATCGATAAGCTGGATAAGATAGGCCTGGATGGTGTGATAAAGGAATTGCTCGAGCGCGGTTTTACAGAAGCCGATATCGAGAAGATAAAGCCCATCATATTATTAGAAGGCAGCAACCAAGAAAAACTGGCAAGCCTACGCGAAGCTTTAGCGAGTTCAGAAATTGGTCTATTGGGTTGTGACGAGATAGAGAAAGTATTTACCTACATAGCTGTATGCAAACCGCTTACTGCTAAACTGGAATTGGACATTACCCTTGCCCGCGGATTAAACTACTACACCGGTGCCATATTTGAAGTTAAAGCAAGCGGTGTTGCCATAGGCAGCATTGGCGGCGGTGGCCGCTATGATGACCTTACCGGGATGTTCGGCTTAAAAGGGCTTACCGGTGCGGGTATCTCTTTTGGTGCCGACCGTATATATGATGTTTTGGAAGAACTTAACTTGTTCCCTGCATCAACCGACCAAAGCACCCAGGTACTTATCTGCTGCTTCGATGCAGATGGAGAAACTTTTGCTTTGCCGTTACTGCAAGACCTGCGCGGGCATAATATCAACGCCGAGCTTTATCCGGCCGGCACTAAGATCAAAAAACAGATGGATTATGCCAATAACAAGCAGATCCCTTATGTAGTACTGATAGGTACAGAGGAAATGCAAAGCGGCGAGCTGTCATTCAAGAATATGCATAGCGGCGAGCAGGAGAAACTGACCGCGGCGCAAATCATTGCCAAATTTGAGTAATTATTTAAGTGCTTTTTTAATCGCATCGTCGGTTACTTTGGCCATTACCGCATAGCCTGCCACATTAGGATGAACGCCATCTGTGGTCAGTTCTGCTTTTTGTCCGTTGCGCTCATCAACCAATGGCGAAAAATAATCCAGCAGGGTTAGGTTCTGTTGAATCGCGTAGGCTTTGATAGCTTTATTCAGTTCGATGATCTTATCCGCTGCAGGAAAGCCCTTGCGCCATGGATATTCATAAACCGGCAAATATTCGCACAGTATCACTTTAATATTATTTGCCTTTGCCAGTTGAACCATTGAGCGGATATTATCCATAATCCGCGCAGTAGTTACATGCCCTGTAGTGCCGGCGATGTCATTGCTTCCCGCCAGGATAATAACGGCTTTTGCTTTCAACGCAATTACATCCTGCTGAAAACGAATAAGCAATTGCGGCGAGATCTGCCCGCTAATACCCCGGTCTAAATAACCTTTATGCTCTGCAAAGTATTGTGGAACTTTTTGCTTCCAGAACTCAAAAATAGAGCTACCCAAAAACACAACACGTTTCTCGCCTGAAGCGGGTGGTTGTAATGCTTTGTTCTCTGCCTCGTAATGCCGCAAATCGGCCCAGTCGTCTTTAAAATCCTCGGTTGATTGTTGGGCAAAAGTTACGGTTGATGATAAAATTAACAGGAAAAAAAGCGCTTGTTTCATAATTATAGGTAGAGTTATCTCAAATGTACAATACCATATGATAAATTTCGAATATAAATAAGTTCTAAAGGCAACCTCGAAATCCTTTTCGGCGTAATAAGTTTAAAACCCCGAAACTAATAACACATGAAAAAAACGATTTTAAGCTTAAGTGCCGCAACCATTTTGTTTGCAAGCCTGCTTACATCATGCTCTAAAGATAAGAGCACGTCGCCAAACGCCGCACAGGCCGAGATGGGCTTTCAGTTAACTGCCGATAATTCGCAATCGGCTGTAGGCACAACTTCTGTAGTTGATGGCAAAACTGTTAACACAACTGCTTCGCAAGCGGCTATTCAATGGACATCTGTGATCGCCAACATCAACCGCTTTAAACTGGAGGCAAAGAAGAATGGTACGGAAACCGAGGTAACAACCAAAAACGTAACCAATCTTGATCTGTTAAACCTTGTCTCTGCGCCAATAACTACACTGGTTGATACGGGCCATTACAGCGAGATTGAGGTGAAGATATTATTGGTTAAATCATCCGGAACAGATATCCCGCTTACTGCAAAAGGTACTTTCACCACACCCGGCGGTGCAACTGTGCCTATCGAGTTTGATCTTAACGATGACGCTATCATAAAAGCTGAAGTTAAAAAACGTTACTATCGATGCAACTACTGATGTTACTTCAAAAATAAACCTGCACCTTAATAGATTGTTAATGAGCATTCCGGCGCAAACTCTTGACCAGGCCACACGCACAAACGGAACAATCGTTATCAGCAGCAGTAGCAATATAGCCATTTACAACAAAGTTATATTAAATGTAAAATTGGCTTTTGAAGCGCATGATTTTGAGCATCACAAAAAAGGCAGCAAATAACAACTGATTCTTATAAATAGGGCCATTTGCAAATTTGCGGATGGCCTTTTTTATTTCGGGGCGTAAACAATTTTGCTTTATTTTATATCCTGATATGGATGCGCAAACTTCGGCGAAAAAATTCTGGGGATTAACCGGTTACCAGTGGACCTGCATCCTATATATTGCCGTTGCCGTGTTTTGCTGGCAGCTAAAATACTTCAGGCATATTGATAATAACTACATCATATTCCGCACCTCTTACTATCATTTTAAAGACCATCTAAACCTTTATCTAACTTACCCAAAAGAGTATTATGACGTTTACATATATGGCCCGCTCTTTACGGTTTTTATAGCGCCACTTGCGCTGATGCCCGAAAGCTGGGGTTTCTTTTTTTGGGAGGTTGGTAATGCCGCTGCATTTTTATGGGCTATAAACCTGTTACCTTTTAATAACCGTACAAAAACTGCCATTCTATTGCTTTGTGCTATCGAGTTTGCCAACTCAAGTCATTATATGCAATTCAACCCCATCATTGCGGCTATCATCATTGGTAGTTTTATGATGATGAGGAATGAGAGATTGAAATACGCTTCCATGCTAACCGTGGGTGGAACGCTTATGAAGATCTATCCGATCGTGGGGTTAACCGTCTTCTTTTTTTCTGAGCATAAGGCCCGATATTTTTTATGGTCGGCATTCTGGCTTATCCTGTTCCTCATATTACCGGCGATCATATCCGGCCCTGAATTTTTAAAGCAAACCTATGTTGACTGGTTTGCTGCGCTCAGTTCAAAAAACCTGACCAACCAAAGCTTAACCACCGGTTTTGATTGGTGTATGATGGGAGCAGTGAGGCGGGCATTTCAGGATAGTTCCATTCCTAACTGGCCCTTTTTGTTAATGGGTGCAGCATCAGTTATTGGTGCGCTGGCAAGGGTTAAACAATACGGATCATTAAAATTCCGGCTGCAGCTGATGTGCTCATTGTTGATAATGGTAGTGATATTCAGTACTGCGTCTGAACATCCAACCTTTATAATTGCTACAGCAGGGGTAGTAATCTATATGATGATGCAGCCCAAACCCTTCACTTCCTTTAATATTACGATGTTGGTATTATTGCTTGTGGTTACCGGCCTTGGCCCTTCTGATGTATTCCCGAAAGCAGCCCGTATTTGGATGCAGAACCACGCTATAAAAGCCTACGTGCCAACAATTATCTGGTTTAAAATTGCATGGGAGTTGTTATTTACCGATTTCAGAGGGCAGGTTATTCCGGCGTTGAAAAGAGAGGTGGCTTAAACGGCTTCGTCATTTCGAACAAGGTACGAGGAGAAATCTTGTTACTCTGTATGTTCCGCTTGTTTGGAATAACAGGATTTATCTTCGATGAGCTCCACTTCGTTACGGTTCTCCTCGCTGTCGCTCGTTCGAAATTACAATTGAATATTCTACGTTCTCCGCGAAACTTTCCCATCATCCCAACTGTTCCATTAATTGACCAATAAAAGTCCGCGACAATTTCCAATAAAAATTAAGCATTTATCAATCTCCATAGGCCTTGATTTAAATTTTTGATAAAAATTTCAGCTTTAAATTGATAATTATTGTAACTTGAGTAAGTTTTTATTGAACATTTATACATTTTGTAATAAAATTATATGCAAGGCTCACAATATTTTGAGAAATATGGCTTAATAAATGGCGTGTGGGACGAAATGTATAGCGAAAACCACGCCGTTAGGGGGCATTACAGCAAAATCATTGATTATTTATCTAAAGAATCAGCTGATGACCTGAATAAAAAGGAAGAATTAGCAAAACGCTTGTTCATGACACAGGGCATCACTTTTACTGTATACAACAGTGGTGAAGGGATTGAAAAGATATTTCCGTTTGATATCATCCCGCGCGTAATTACGTCTACCGAGTGGGAATTTGTAGAAAAAGGCATTAAACAACGCCTTACTGCGCTTAATCATTTTCTGAAAGATATTTACCACAACCAGTTCATCATAAAAGATGGCGTGGTACCAATTGATATTGTGTACTCTTGCCCGCATTTTCTGCGCGAGATGTATCAACTTAACGTGCCTTATGATGTGTATGTACACATTGCCGGCATTGATTTGATACGCGATTATGATGGAACTTTTTATGTATTGGAAGATAACCTGCGCACCCCATCAGGCGTAAGCTACATGCTGGAGAACCGAGAGATAACCAAACGCTTATTCCCTGATCTGCTACCCAATTGCGGTGTACGCAGCGTAACGGAATATCCGTCGATCCTATATAAAAATTTGCAAACGTTGTCGCCGAGGCAGGTGAGTAACCCTACAATTGTGTTGCTTAGCCCGGGGATATATAACTCGGCTTATTTTGAGCATACAACCCTTGCCCGCTTAATGGGTGTGGAACTGGTAGAAGGCCGCGATTTGGTGGTGAATAACCACCGAGTGTACATGAAAACTACAACCGGCTTGCAGCAGGTGGATGTGATCTATCGCCGTGTAGATGATGACTTTCTCGACCCATTGGTGTTTAACCCCAACAGTGTTTTAGGCGTTGCGGGTTTGATGGGTGCTTACCGCAAAGGTAATGTTGCCATTGTAAATGCTTTAGGCAACGGCGTAGCCGACGACAAGGCCACCTACATTTACGTGCCGGATATGATCCGCTATTACCTTAACGAAGAGCCATTGCTAAAGAACGTACCCACACATCGCCTATCCAACCCCGAAGAACGCGAGCATGTATTTGCCAACATCAACAAAATGGTGGTAAAGAAAACCAACGAAAGCGGGGGCTATGGTATGTTGATGGGCCACGCCGCCAGCGAAGAGGAGATAGAGAAATACAAGATCGAGATACTGAAAGACCCGCGCAATTTTATCGCGCAGCCAACCATCAGCCTTTCTGCAGCGCCTTGTTACATTAACGGCACTTTACAACCACGCCGCATAGATCTTAGGCCCTATGCCCTTTGCGGCCCCGATGGCATCGAGATTGTGCCCGGCGGATTAACCCGGGTGGCACTAACAGAAGGCTCGCTGGTGGTAAACAGTTCACAAGGTGGCGGAAGTAAGGATACGTGGGTGTTGGCTTAAAGCCGAGCCCCCTAACCCCCTGAAAGGGGAACAAAAGTTTAATTCAAACAGACAAGAATGCTATCAGCAAGAAATAAAAATATACAAATCAAAAACTCCCCCTTCAGGGGGCTGGGGGGCCGCGCTTTATGTTAAGTAGAGTTGCAGCAAGTTTTTATTGGTTAAGCCGCTACATTGAGCGGAGCGATGGTTTGCTCAGGATGTTGAAGACCAACTATGCCTCATCGCAGGATTCTGTGGCGGGCTTTAGCTGGGAACCTATCATGCGTATCTTTTCGGGTGCGGACGATGAGATGGTAGAAACTATGGGTAACGAAAGCCGTGCCGTGTTAAAATTTATGGTGATCGAGCGTGAAAATCCAAACTCCATCGTAAACCTCATTACCCTTGCCCGCGAAAATGCCCGCAGCGTGCAGGAACACATCCCTACTGATCTTTGGCAATGTATCAACGAGTACTACCATACCGTTAAAGAACCACGCATAGCAACCGGGCTTAGAAAAGATGATCCGGTTGGTGTACTGGATGTGCTGATAAAAGAGGTAATGCTTTATTATGGCACTGCCGAAATTACCATGGAACGCGGCCAGGCCCGTAGTTTCATGAACATTGGTAAATACCTGGAGCGGGCTATCCAGTCGATAGACATCCTCGACGTAAAATTCGGGCCGATAAATACCAACCCCGATCTGCTGCTGGATATTACTTACTGGAAGCACCTGCTGCAGTCCATCGGCGGTTATGAGCTTTACCAGAAAACCTATCGCGACGGCCTCGAGGCACATAATGTGATAGAGCAGGTGATACTGAATAATGATTTCCCGCGCTCGGTTATCTATTCGGTGAATAATATCCAGCGTTATTTCGACAGGTTAAAAAATAACAGCAACGTGAACGATTACCGTGAGATCTCGTTCCAGATAGGTAAGCTGCAAAGTAATATCAAGTATAGCTCTGTAAAAAGTATCAGTCAGATGGGGTTACATCAATACCTCACCAGCCTGCGCGACGACCTGTACAAAATAGGTAACTCTATGAACGAGTACTACTTTGCAAACTCATAAAATTAATTTGAAGATGAGTTGATTTGAAAATTTGAAAATTGCAATGCGACGAGCCGAGCATCTTCAAATCTTCAAATCCTCAAATTAACACATCGATATCATGCCCGAGTTTAAAATACAGCATATCACCAAATACACTTATGATAATTTTGTGCGCGATAGTGCCAACAAGATCATCCTATACCCCATAAATGATATTTACCAGGAAGTGCTTAAGCATGATCTGATCATTACCGGACACCCGCAGGTTGATACGTATGTAGATTATTACGGCAACCAGATAGGCAGCTTTACCTTTATTGAACCGCATAATTCGCTGGCGATAAACTCGCAGCTTTCGGTTATTACCCACCCGCGGGCCTTGCCTATGGATGATATGTTTTCGGCAGAGCAATGGAACGAATTATTTAAACTGCGCAACGTGGTGCCCTACATCGATTTTCTGAAACAGGAATATTTTGAAGGACTAAGCGAGTTGCGTCCTGTTGTTGAAGCCGAGCGTAAGATAGAGGATACGCCTTACCATACTGCACTTAATTTTAGTAAATACGTTTACAAAAACTTTGAGTACATAAAAGGCGTAACAACCGTGGAGACTACCTTAGATGAGATCTGGAAACTACGCGCCGGTGTTTGCCAGGATTTTGCCCATTTGCTAATGGTAATGTTGCGTTACGTAGGCATCCCCGCCCGTTATGTGAGTGGTTACATATGCCCTAACAAAGATGGCATGCGTGGCGAGGGTGCAACCCACGCCTGGGCCGAGGCTTACCTGCCGGGCTACGGTTGGTTGGGAATTGACCCTACAAACAACTGTGTAGCCAATGAGAACCACGTGCGCCTGGCTGTTGGCCGTAACTTCAGTGACTGCTCTCCTGTTAAGGGAGTTTATAAAGGAACATCAGGCCATACCCTTGAAGTATCCGTATCTGTTGGCTACCAGGATGGCCAGGTTCACGAAGAAAAAGATATCTTTACCGTTGCAAACGCTCCAAAACCAGCGCAAAACATGCCACGCAACAGTTATGCAAAGTATATGGAGATGATACAGCAGCAGCAACAGCAACAATAATTTATTTATAGATACAAGAATCAAGAGCCAGGAATCAAGACAAAAACATTGTGAAGCACCGTCCTGACTCTTGACTCTTACGTCTTGACTCTCTTCAAAAGATATGACTTACTGTTTAGGGATAAAGGTTAAAGAGGGGCTAATTGCACTTGCCGATACACGCATAACATCGGGCACGGAAACCACCAATAAAAAGAAACTCACCATCGTACAAAAAGATGGCGGCTCCATGTTCATCATGACAAGTGGTCTGCGCTCTGTACGTGATAAGGCCGTGGTTTATTTTAACGAACTTACAGAAACTCAAACTTTCGATAAACTTTTCCAGGCGGTTAATGCATTCGGTGAGCAAATACGCCGCGTAGCCCAGGAAGATCGCCCAACATTGGAAAAGGCCGGTTTTAAATTTGACCTGAATACCATTATTGGCGGCCAGTTGAAAGGTGATGAGGATCACAAACTATTCTTGCTGTATCCTGAAGGTAATTGGGTTGAATTGGGCGAAGGCGCTCCTTTTGTTGCCATCGGTAACTCGGGGCATGGCAAGGCTATTTTGAACCGCACAATAGACGAGGAATCGAGTATGCACCTGGCTTTAAAAGCGGCTTTTTTATCGTTTGACTCTACCCGGGTAAGTAGCAATAATGTCGATTTTCCGATAGATATCGCACTCTATAAAAAAAATACTTTCGAGTTGGTTCAACAGCGTTATACTCAAAAAGACCTTGCCAGTGTATCCGCACAGTGGGATGATGAACTAAAGGCAGCTTTGCAAAACATATCAGGCGAGTGGATGGAGAAAGCCTTCGCCAAATTACCGGGAGAAAAGGATGAAATTTAAGGTATCGGCAGAGTTGGGTTACCAGGCAAAATCAGAAGGCACCATCATACTCAATATTCATGCGTTAAACACAGACAGGCAAAAAGTACTGGAAGAAACATTTACCATTACCCCACAACAAAACAGCAAAGAACTCAATACAGTTACTACAGATAACCGTTTTATCCGCATAGATATTAAAGAGCCCGGCGATTACATTGTTAACTACCAGGCTTTGGTTAATAATTATTTTGAGGTACATAACTATAAGGAATATACCGATACCAGCATGAGCGATCTTGATCCATCGGTGCTTACCTATCTTAACCCAAGCCGCTATTGCCAGTCTGACAAGTTGTACCGCCTTGCCGAGAACGAATTTGGCAGCCTTGCCAATAATTACAATAAAGTTGTTGCTGTTACCAAATGGATACATAATCACGTTGAATATTTAAGCGGCAGCAGCACGTCAGAAACTTCTGCGTATGATACCGTGGCTCAGCAAGCCGGTGTTTGTCGCGATTTTGCTCACCTTGGTATCGCCCTTTGCAGAGCTTTAACCATACCTGCGCGTTATTTCACGGGCTACTCACATATGCTTATTCCGCAAGATTTTCATGCCTGCTTCGAGGCCTACATAGGCGGCAAGTGGTTGCTGTTTGACGCTACGCGATTATCGCCCTTAAATGGCTTTGTAAAGATCGCTACCGGCCGCGATGCAGCCGATGCATCCATAGCCAGTATGTTTGGTGATGTTGCCAATACCAGCATAAAGGTGGATAGCCAAATTGCCGAAGGCACTGATTTTAAGCCAGTGTATCACTATCCCTCAATATATGACGGTGTGACGTACTTGTAGGTCGGCATCAATTTACTATCACATTTAACATCAAAGTTTTGGCTTAGGGCAAATAGGAGTATCTTTGCCCCCGCAATGTCAGATAAAAAAGTCAGAGTCCGTTTTGCACCAAGTCCAACAGGTGGTTTACACCTTGGCGGCGTGCGCACCGTTTTATTCAATTACCTGTTTGCCAAAAAGCATGGCGGCGATTTTGTGTTACGTATCGAAGATACCGACCAAACCCGCTACGTTGAAGGTGCCGAGCAATACATTATGGATTGCCTTAAATGGTGTGGTCTTATCCCCGATGAAAGCCCGGTTGTAGGTGGCCCATTTGCCCCATACCGCCAAAGCGAACGTAAACCGCTTTACCGCGAGTACGCCGAGCGTTTGGTTGAGAACGGCCATGCATACTACGCTTTTGACACATCAGAAGAGTTAGAGCAAAAACGTAAGGATATCCCTAATTTCCAGTACGGGCATGCTTACCGCCATGAAACGCGTAACTCGCTGAGCCTGTCATTGCACGAGGTGGAGAAATTATTGCACGACGGTACGCCACACGTTATCCGCATAAAAATGCCGACAGACGAGACCATTGGTTTCGACGACCTCATACGTGGCCATGTTAGGTTCGACAGCAACCTGGTTGACGACAAAGTATTGCTAAAAGCCGATGGTATGCCAACCTATCACCTTGCCGTGGTGGTTGATGATTACCTGATGAAGATAACACACGCTTTCCGTGGGGAAGAATGGCTGCCGAGTGCACCCGTACATATCCTGCTTTGGAAAGTATTGGGCTGGGAAGCTGATATGCCTGCCTGGGCGCACCTTCCGCTGATATTGAAACCGGATGGGCATGGCAAGCTAAGCAAGCGCGACGGCGCACGCCTGGGTTTCCCGGTATACGCTATGAATTGGCTGGACGCCAAAACAGGCGAGCTAACCCCGGGCTTCCGCGAGTTGGGTTTCCTTCCGGAAGCTTTCCTTAACCTTTTAGCAATGCTTGGCTGGAATGATGGTACCGACCAGGAGATCTTTTCGCTGGATGAATTGATAGAGAAATTCTCTATCGAGCGCATCAGCAAAGCCGGTGCTAAGTTCGATTTTGATAAAGCCAAATGGTATAATGCCGAGTGGATCAAAAAATCTGAAGCCGAAAGCCTGAAGTTGAAAGTGTGGAAGATACTGAAAGCGAAAGGCATTGTGATAAAAGACGAAGCCTACCTGCTTAAAGTGATAGACCTGGTAAAAGAGCGTTGCGTATTGCTGGAAGATTTCTATCAGCAATCAGCTTACTTTTTCCAACAACCTGCGGAATATGATCTGAATGCTGTAAAACCGAAATGGGCGGATGCTAAAACAGATTTCTTCAACGCGTTCATCAGCATACTAAGCGCTCCTGAAACTTATGATGCGGCGGAGCTTGAGGCTAAATTTAAAGCCCTTGCCGAAGAAAAAGGATTAAAAGCCGGCGATGTGATGCTGCCATTCCGCATAATGCTGGTGGGCGGCAAATTCGGGCCGCATGTTTTTGATATAGCCAAACTGCTCGGCGAAAGCGAGACCATTATCAGAATAGAAAAAGCGCTGGAAGCGTTTAACGCATAAAAACAACAATGCCGGTGCGAGCTTTCAGCTTGTGCCTAAGCATGATGTCAGCTTTCAGCTAACGAAAACAAGTGTTCACGTTCACGCCATGAACACCGTGAACGCTCGTGAACACCATTTCATACGGAAGTTGAAAACTTCCCTTATACTGTATCACGAGATACGCTTTGCTAATCTCGCGACGGCGATTAATACAAAAAGAAAGGCTCTAACGAATAGTTAGAGCCTTTCTTTTTGTCCTCTTTCCCCTTCAGGGGGTTAGGGGGCTTTGCTTTACATCTTTGGCATCCTGCGCATCATTTGTGCCATGGCTGCAGGGTTGCTCATCTGTTTCATCACTTTACGCATATCTTCAAACTGCTTCATCAGTCGGTTAACTTCGTTGATATCCGTACCCGAGCCCTTTGCAATACGTTGGCGGCGGCTCTGGCTTATCAGATCAGGGTTTTCCTTCTCTTTCGGTGTCATCGACTGGATGATCGCCTCGATGCCTTTGAATGCATCATCACCTACCTCAACGTCTTTCATCATTTTGCCAACGCCGGGTATCATACCCACCAGATCTTTCATGTTACCCATTTTCTTGATCTGTTGTATCTGGCCGTAGAAGTCGTTAAAATCAAACTTGTTCTTGCGGATCTTTTTCTGTAGCTCGGCAGCTTCTTTCTCGTCAAACTGCTGTTGCGCACGCTCCACCAATGATACCACGTCGCCCATGCCCAGGATACGCGATGCCATACGATCAGGATGGAAAACGTCAAGCGCTTCCATCTTCTCGCCGGTACCAATAAATTTGATAGGCTTGTTAACAACCGATTTGATAGATAGTGCAGCACCACCGCGGGTATCACCATCAAGTTTAGTTAGTACCACACCGGTAAAGTCAAGGCGGTCATTAAATACTTTAGCGGTATTCACGGCATCCTGACCGGTCATTGAATCCACCACAAATAGTATCTCGTGCGGGTTGGTAGCAGCTTTAACATTTTCTATCTCCACCATCATGGCCTCGTCAATAGCCAAACGGCCGGCGGTATCTATGATGACTACGTTATTGCCATTCTGCTTAGCCTGTGCAATACCCTCTTTGGCAATAGCAATAGGGTCATTGCTTTCGCGGTTGGCATAAACCGGGATGCCTATCTGCTGGCCTAATACCTCAAGCTGGTCTATCGCCGCAGAGCGGTAAACGTCATCGGCAACTAACAAAGGTTTTTTGTTTTTCTGCGTTTTAAGGAAGTTGGCCAGTTTACCGGTGAAAGTAGTTTTACCCGCACCGTTCAAACCTGCTATCAGGATAATGGTTGGCGATGCTTTCAAATCAAGCTCAGATGTGGTGCCGCCCATCAGTTGGGTCAGTTCATCGTTCATCAGCTTGGTAAGCAACTGGCCGGGTGAGATAGTAGTTAAGACGTTCTCGCCCATTGCTTTTTGCCTTACATCATCCGTAAATGTTTTGGCTGTTTTATAGTTTACGTCGGCATCCAGAAGGGCTTTGCGTATCTCCTTCATGGTCTCGGCCACGTTAATTTCAGTTATTGATCCCTGGCCCTTCAGTACCTTAAAGGCTCTGTCCAGCTTATCCGAAAGATTTTCAAACATTATATATTCCTAATTTTTGAGGATACAAAGGTAAGATTTTAAGGCAATTCGGGTTAATTTGATTGCTATTTATTATGTTTAACAAACCAATCTTATCTAAATGAATAATCCCGAAATAAGTATCATAGGTGGCGGCAACATAGGCAACGTAAGAATGTCTGAGCCATTCATGGAGCTCATTGTAAGTAAAGACAAATTGGAACTCAGAGCCTCCATAATGGGCAGATTTATATTCCTGCCATCAGATATTATTTCCATAACCCCGGCAGGCGGCTTTTCGGGCGGAGTGCGTATCAACCATTTTGTTGAGCAATACAACAAAGAGATCGTATTCCGCTCATTGGGCTCAGATGTGATGGCCGAGATAGCTTCAACCGGATTTTTAAATAACAGGGAAGCTGTAAGCCCCCAGCTTAAAGCGGAAGTTGAGATGGCGCGCCAAAGCACTGGTTTTGCTATTAAAACATCTGCAACCATTGCTTTTGTGGTAATCTGGAATTTGTTATGCCTATATGATCAACGTGGGCTTGTTAGTGGCGGGCAAATTGTTGTAGGTGGCATTGGTGCCCGCTTAGCGCTGGGTTTTGCTATCACCTTTACGCTATCAACTTTATTTGTTAAACCTTTTCAATCAATGGTGCTAAAGCCCGGGCGCGATGTAAAAGACCTGCGCTTTTTTTGTTCTTTCTGCTTTTTATCAACGTTGTTATTTTTATCGGAATGTCCGCTATACCGGATGCCGCACAGGCCCTGAATAAATAAGCATCAATAATTATCGGCACGCTTTTACCTTAATGCTTTAACCTTTAACCTCAAAACAGTACTTTTGCGGGATTTACAAATAACGCTATGCTAAGAACACACACTTGCGGACAATTACATATTGCCAATTTAGGCGAAACCGTTACGCTTTGCGGATGGGTGCAAAAATCGCGCGACCTGGGGGGCACCACGTTTATTGACGTGCGCGACCGTTATGGTTTAACCCAGCTGGTTTTTAACACCGATACCGACGAGAAACTGCGTGAGGCCAGCCGTACCTTAGGCCGTGAGTTTGTGATAAAAGTTACCGGTAAGGTTTTAGAGCGCTCTAACAAGAACCTTAAAATACCTACCGGCGAAATTGAGATAGCTGTTACCGAACTTGAGGTTTTGAATGCAGCTAAAATTCCGCCTTTTTTGATAGAGGATGAAACCGATGGCGGCGAGGAACTGCGTGCTAAATACCGCTATTTAGATCTGCGCCGTAATCCTATCCGCAACAACCTTGTTCTGCGCAGCAAAATGGCGCAGGAAGTACGCAAATACCTTTCTGATCTTGATTTCATCGAGGTTGAAACACCGGTGTTAATTAAATCGACACCTGAGGGGGCGCGCGACTTTGTGGTACCAAGCCGCATGAACCCGGGCGAGTTTTACGCCCTACCGCAATCGCCGCAAACCTTTAAACAGTTATT
>JAESTD010000102.1 GCA_016763755.1 Mucilaginibacter sp. | reverse complement strand
CCATGGATGGGGACATGAGCGAAGCAGTTATCGACTACTTTGTTCACCTGCATAAACAAGGCCTTATCTACCGTGGCGTACGCATGATAAACTGGGATCCGCAAGGTAAAACTGCCGTAAGCGACGAAGAGGTACTACGTAAAGAGGTAAATCAGAAGCTTTATTATATTAAATATGAGGTGAAAGGTGAAAGCCAAAAGGCAAAAGGTGAACAAAAACCTTTAACCCTTAACCCTTCAACCTCTTACCTTATTATAGCTACCACCCGTCCTGAAACTATCATGGCGGATGCTGCGATATGTATCAACCCTAATGATGAGCGTTACACGCATTTGCATGGCAAAACCGTTTTTATCCCGCTGATAAACCGCGAGATACCGGTTATTCTTGATGAGTACGTTACCATGGATTTTGGTACCGGCTGTTTAAAGGTAACCCCGGCGCACGATTTGAATGACTATGAGCTTGGGCAGCGCCATAACCTGCCTGTTATCGATATTTTAAATGATGACGGCTCGCTGAATGATAAAGCTCAAATATTAGTTGGGGAAGACCGCTTTGCTGCCCGCAAGAAAATTGCGGTGATGCTTGAGGAAGCCGGCGCACTTGTAAAAACAGAAGATAATGTGTCGCAGATAGGTGTATCTGAGCGTACATCGGCGGTTATTGAGCCAAAGCTATCTATGCAGTGGTTCTGCAAGATGAAAGAGCTGGCGCAACCCGCTTTGGATTATGTTTTGGAAGGTGATGTTAAACTGATACCGGACAAATTCATCAACACTTACCGCCACTGGATGGAGAATGTTAGGGACTGGAATATCAGCCGCCAATTGTGGTGGGGGCAGCAGATCCCGGCTTATTACCTGCCAACCGGCGAATATGTGGTTGCCAAAACCAAAGAATTAGCCTTGGTAGAAGCACAGAAACTAAATGCTTCATATACGATAAACGATCTTAAACAAGATGAAGACGTTTTGGATACTTGGTTCTCGTCGGGCTTATGGCCAATTTCGGTATTTGATGGTGTGCGTAACCCCAATAATCCGGAGATAAATTACTACTACCCGACAAACGACCTGGTTACAGCGCCGGAGATCCTGTTTTTCTGGGTTGCACGTATGATAATGGCCGGCCACGAACTGCGCCAGCAAAAGCCATTCAGCAATGTATATCTAACCGGTATTGTGCGCGATAAACTGGGCCGTAAAATGTCAAAATCATTAGGTAATTCACCTGATCCGCTTGATCTGATGGCTAAATACAGCGCCGACGGCGTACGTGTGGGTATGCTGCTTTGCTCGCCTGCAGGTAACGACCTGATGTTTGACGAGAAATATTGCGAACAGGGCAGTGCGTTTGGTAATAAGATCTGGAACGCCTTTAAACTGGTTAAAGGTTGGGAGATAGATAACAGTATCGAAGCAAAAAATAAAATAGCAATCGATTGGTTTGAGAGCCGTTTTAACCAGGCTTTGGTTGAGATTGAGGAGAACTTTGGTCAGTACCGCTTATCAGAGGCGTTGATGGCATCTTACAAACTGGTTTGGGACGATTTCTGCTCATCATACCTTGAAATGGTTAAGCCGCCTTACCAGGCTGATGCCGAAAAACAGAAAATCGACGCTGCATCGTACAATGCTACCGTTAGTTTCTTCGAGAATATTTTAAAGCTGCTTCACCCGTACATGCCTTTCCTTACCGAGGAGCTATGGCACGACGAACTGTTTGGCACCCGAGGCGAAATGGATTGTTGTATTGTTGCCCAACTGCCTGCAATCGGGGAGATAAATACACAGTTAATCGCCGAGATGGAAGTGGCGCAGCAGGCTATTGCACAGATAAGATTCACGCGCGCTAAAAAAGGTTTATCACCTAAAGAGGTATTCCCTTTAGCTATAAAGGTGAATTCTTCCATAAAATATGATAAGTACCTTGATGTGATACGCCACATTGGTAACATTAGTGAGATAACTTTCGTTGCCGAGCCGGTTGCAGGTGCCACAAACTTTATCGCCGGTACTGATGAGTTTTTTGTAACGCTTGATATTGAGATAGATGTAGAGGCTGAAAACGAGCGATTAACTAAAGAGCGTGATTATTTAATAGGCTTCATCAAATCAACAGATGCCAAGCTCTCAAACGAGCGTTTTGTATCAAATGCAAAACCTGAAGTTGTAGAGAATGAGCGTAAGAAAAAGGCAGATGCCGAGGCTAAGCTTAAAATTGTAGAGGAAGGTTTGAGAGGATTGGCAGATTAATTGCTTTGTGTAGCCGCATGCGTAACTGATGAAAATCTGTTGCGTATCAAGCATATTTCCTATATTAGTATGTTAAACTGCGGCTAAGCGAGTGGACTTTTTCAACCTTTCGATACATAGAATTATAACGGGCGAGATGTCATTTCTTGATAAAGCCCGCATACGCTTGCTGTACTATGGTTTTTTACTCGCGATTGTAGGGATCGGAGCGCTTTTTCTAAGTGTTTATCTGCAAGACCTTGATGTGATGACAGCCACAGCCGGTGCTGTTTTCATCTCAGTATTGGCTTTGTTCAAATACCTCACGTTTAAGCCTCACTGGCGCGTTATATCTCATTTTACCCTTATAATAGGCACGCTGGTAAATCTATCAAGCGTTTATGTGATTCTGCAGGATGTAAACGTTATTACCATCCAGATTATCATCCTCATCATTGTATTCAGTTTTTATATGCTGGGGCAAAACTGGGGTATGTTTTATTCGCTGCTTAATTTGCTGCCGGTGCTGCTTTTTATGGTGATGAAGTATGACCACGTTTACGCCATTGATTTTAAGCCTGAACAAGCCGACGAAGCGACGGATATTATTGCGGCTTGTGTAAACTTCATACTCATTATTTTTATCAATAGCCATTTTTATACAACGTTTATTGCCAATATAAAACAGCTTAAGGATACCAGCGAGCAACAAGCTGCCCTTAATATCAAGTTTGAAAAAGCAATTGAAAAGGCAGAGAAATCTTCTCATGCCCAATCAGAGTTTTTGTCTACCATGTCGCATGAGATACGCACGCCTCTTAACGCTGTGATCGGGATGACGAACCTGCTGCTGATGAACAACCCGAGGGCGGACCAGGGCGAGAACCTTGAGATCTTAAAATTCTCGGCCAACAACCTTTTGGCTATCGTTAATGATGTGTTGGACTTTAACAAGATCGAATCGGGTAAGGTGGTTTTCGAGCAGATCAAATTCAACCTGGTTGATCTGATGCAGAATATCTGCGGCGGGCAAATACTTAAGGCTGACGAGAAAGGTTTGTTATTTAAACTGGATGTTGATAGTACGTTAAGGCGCAAGCTTGTATTTGGCGATCCAACGCGTTTAACGCAGATCATATTTAACCTGGTTAGCAATGCCATTAAGTTCACCGCTCACGGCAATATTTGGGTGAGGGTAACCTGTGTGGAAGATAGGCATAATAACATCACCGTAAGCTTTTCGGTAAAAGATACCGGTATCGGCATAAAACGCGAGAACCTTGAGAGCATTTTTGAACCTTTTACGCAAGAATCGGTAACCACTACGCGCCAATACGGCGGTACGGGCTTGGGCTTAGCTATTATTAAACGTTTGCTTGAGTTGCAAAACCTGCAAATGAATGTTAGCAGTGTTCTTGGCCAGGGTTCAGAGTTCTCATTCAATATGGAATTCCCGGTATCTACCGAGACCTACAATCCTGTTAAAGAAACTAAATTAAATAAACCACAAAATTCGTCGTCTGCTGCATCGGCAGATGAGCAGCAACGTGCTGCAGAGCCTATGCTCCAAACCGCCGACACAGGTGGCCTAAGGGTATTGATAGCTGAGGATAATCCGGTAAACGTAATGCTGATGAAAAAGCTGTTCTCAAAATGGAATATCACCCCTACCATTGCAGAGAATGGCGAACGTGCTGTGGAGATTGTTCAATATGGTAATTTTGATGTTATACTGATGGACCTGCAGATGCCGGTAATGAACGGTTTTGATGCCTCAAAGGAAATCCGTAAGATGACCGATCCGGCAAAATCAGGTATCCCTATCATCGCGCTAACAGCTTCGGCGCTGTTTGATATCCGCGAACAGGTAACAGCAGCCGGCATGAATGATTATGTAGCTAAACCATTTAAACCTGATGAGTTGATGGAGAAGATCCAGAACCTGGTGGGTGCTACTATCAAATAACTTTGTAAGCAGGCAATTCTTTTAAAAAACTATAACTTTCTGTTTGGTGATCTATGCTGCAATAGTAATGCTGCAAGCCATTGCTAACGGCCATTAACGCTACCTTGTGCACCATGTTATACCGTGCAGCCTGATCAAATGTGGCTTGTGAGATGGCTATCGACGGCGCTTTACATTCAACCAGCAAGATCCGTTCTCCTGCAGGGTTAAACACTACAATATCTGTACGCTTGGCAAGGCCATTGAGCTTTAATCCACCCTCTAATTTTATCAATCCCTTTGGGTAGCCTTTTTCTTTGATAAGATACTGAACAAAATGTTGCCGCACCCATTCTTCCGGCGTAAGGACGATCTGCTTTTTCCTCAATTCATCAAAAATACTCAGCTTGCCGTTATCGTCGGTAAGTTTAAAAGGATAGGGCGGGAGATTGAGAGGCTGGAGCATAAAGTCAAAAGTAAAAAGTTAAAAGTCAAAAGTTCTCCGCTTTTATCCACAATATAAGTTCTTTGAAATTTTAATTTTTAATTTTGACCTACCATGTCAGCGCAGGATATCATCAAAGACCTTAAGAACCGAAAGTTTAAACCGCTGTACCTGCTGCATGGTGAGGAGCCTTATTATATTGACCTGATAGGCAATTATATTGAACGGAATGTGCTGTCTGATGCGGAAAAAGGCTTTAATCAAACCGTTCTTTACGGTAAAGATACCGATGTGATGACGGCCATCAATGCGGCTAAGCGCTACCCCATGATGAGCGACTACCAGGTTGTGATAGTAAAAGAGGCGCAGGATATGAAATGGGGCCGCGACGATGATGATAAGAAAAGTATAAATCCTTTACTGGCGTACCTGGAGAATCCTTTGCCCAGTACCGTTTTGGTGTTTTGTTATAAGTATGGCAAGTTTGACAAACGCAAAAAAACCTATAAAGCCATTGAAAAAAACGGGCTGATATTTGAATCAGCAGGTTTGTATGATAATAAGATACCGGGTTGGATAGAAGAATACATCAGCGATAAAAAATACAAAGTAAACCCGCAAGCCAGCGCCATGCTTGCCGAATATTTGGGCAATGATCTATCTAAGATTGCCAATGAACTGGATAAGCTGATGCTGAACATTCCGCAAGGGCAGGAGATATCTTTAAAGGATATTCAGGATAACATTGGAATCAGCAAGGAGTATAATGTTTTTGAACTGCAATCGGCGCTTATAAAAAAAGATCCCTACAAAGTTAACCAAATAGTAAACTATTTTGAGGCTAACCCTAAAGCTAATCCCATTGTGCTGGTGCTGGGTAACCTCAATAATTTCTTTAGTAAAGTGCTGGCTTATCATTACGTGAGGGATAAAGCCAATGCGGCCGCAGAATTGGGCATTAAGCCCTTTTTTTTAAAGGATTATGAGCAGGCAGCCCGTGGTTATAACCTCGCCAAAACCTTCCAGATCATAAGCCACTTGCGCGAGTATGACCTTAAAAGCAAGGGCCTCGATTCCAACACCGATCATGGCGGTTTAATGAAAGAACTGGTGTTTAAAATAATGCACTAAAATTCTTCAGCCGACCCTTCTCCCTTTAGATTGCACTTGCAAAGTGATGGTCACATTATCACTAAATCAAATGGTCTTGTGCAACACTAATACACACATACGTACCAATCTTAAAGGCACCTAATCTCAAGCTATAATTTTATTACATATTTGTAACATATTGATTTTCATCGCAAGTTGTGGTTCTTAAATCAATGTAATATCATCGAAATGAACAGGGTACAATTGTTCAACGTTCGAACATCTTAATATGAATGGCTTTATATGATAAAAATTTATAAAGATTTAACCATAAATCAGGAGGGTAGTAAATCCTTTAGCTCAGGCAGTATAGAAGCCCTTGATGTTGCCGAGGCCATCGGTATCTTTCTTGTTATTTTAGGGCATGTTACGCAAAACGATTTTGCGAGAACCCTTATCTATTCTTTCCACATGCCCTTATTTTTCTTTCTATCTGGCCTTACGGCCAATTTTAATAAAGAAAACTTTGTGTTGCGCAAATTTCAAACATTGATGATCCCTTATTTTATTTGGGCATTTGTGTTTCTGCTCTATTGGATATTTATTGAGCGTAGGGTTAGGGGAAGCGAAGGTGTTGATATTTTAACACCCATAAAAGGAGCCATTTTTGGATTAGGCAAGGGCGATTTCCTTATTTTCAACGTTGTTTTGTGGTTCCTGCCTTCTTTGTTTTGCGTAGAATGCCTGGCTTATTTTGTCAATAAAAGGTTTCCTTTAGATAAAAGACCTGTTCAAATTTTCGTGTTGATTGCTTTCCATCTTTTATCTTGGGGCATTACGCGGTACACTAATAAACTATCGTTTCCTTTTTGTATCGAAACAGCATTTATAGCTATGCCTTTCTATCTTGTTGGGATATACTTTAAAGATTACGTTATGAGCTTTCTGAAAAACACCAAGCTTATCGTGCTCTTTTGCATCTTCGCTATCTCGCTAACGCTGATGTTTTTAGCTCCAGGTAACATGGCAGACATTCGCGCAGGTGTTGTAGGGAATTATTTCCTGTTTTACACAAAAGCCTTATTAGGAACTATTTGTGTGTTGAGTATTTCGCCTTTCCTGCAAAAAAATCTGTTGATACTTGCCATTGGAAAAAGCACTTTGGTATTGATGATTTTCCATGATCCACTTAAGCGGATCATGATCAAAGTAGCCGCTGTGTTATCTCACATCCCGGTTAACGAATTAAGAGAATCCATCCCGGCAAACGTTATCATTACCATCATCATCATCAGTTTAATTATGCCGGTAAAGTTTGTGATCGAAAAATATTTTCCGCAATCGTTGGGTAAAGCAAAACCATCGGCTAAATTGTCGCACGCTTAGCCTGTCGATAAAAATTTATCCTTTTCCGTAAGTTAAAACTGATGCGACTGTTTTAACTGTTTCATGATATTGCTTATTTTGCCGCGGCTTTGGTTTTTATTCAATTATTAACCAAATGCACGTTAACAGTATCAAAAACAAAGGAAATAAATGAATCATTGGCTCGTAAAATCAGAACCATTTAAATATAGCTGGGATAAATTTAATAAGGAAGGCCGCACCTTTTGGGATGGCGTACGTAATTACCAGGCGCGCAATAACCTGCGCGGCATGCAGGTAGGCGACTTGGTGCTTTGGTACCATAGCAATGAGGGTAAAGAAATTGTAGGCATCGCCCGCGTGGTTAAAGAAGCCTACCAGGACCCCACCACAGATGACAAAAACTGGGTAGTGGTTGATCTGGAACCCGTGCAAAGCCTTAAAAAAGCGGTAACCCTTGAGCAAATTAAAGCTGATGAACACCTGAAAGATATTGGCCTGGTTAGGCAAGGCCGCCTATCGGTAATGTCTGTAACCCGCGAGGAATTTGACAGGATATTGGAAATGGCAGGAGAGTAAGAAATGAGAAGGCATATCGGGAGATATGCCTTTTTTGTGCCTACAAAAAATGAGTGTCATTGCGATCCGCCGGCTGGCGGAGAAGCAATCTCAGAGGACAATCACGCTGACCTGCCTACGAGATTGCCACGTCGCTGTCGCTCCTCGCAATGACACAATGGGATTGTTTGGTTATAAAAGTCTCTTCAATATTCTTTTGATCAACCCAGGCCCTTCGTAGATAAAGCCTGTGTAAAGCTGCACTAATGATGCGCCTGCTTCCAGTTTTTCCACAGCATCTTCTGCAGAATGGATGCCGCCTACACCTATGATCGGGAATGTTCCGTTTGATACTTTGTGCAAATAACGGATCACCTCTGTAGAACGTTTAGTAACAGGTTTGCCGCTTAATCCACCAATTTCTTCTTTATGTTTTGAGGTCAACCCTTCGCGACTAATAGTGGTATTGGTAGCGATAATGCCTGCGATGCCGGTTTGCTTAACAATGTCAGCGATATCGTCTAATTGCGAATCGGTAAGGTCTGGCGCTATTTTGAGCAGGATAGGTCTGCTGATGCCATTATTGCTGTTGCGTTGTTGCAAGGTATTCAGAATGTTCATCAGGGGCTCTTTTTCCTGGAGCTCGCGCAGGCCGGGTGTGTTGGGCGAGCTCACGTTCACCACAAAATAATCAACAACATCAAAAAGCTTGTCGAAGCATTTGATGTAATCGCTTACGGCGTCCTCGTTAGGCGTAACCTTATTTTTGCCGATGTTGCCACCAATGATCAATGCTTCCTTGCCAGGTTTAATACTTTTGCGGTAAGCCGCAATGCGCTGCGTAGCTACATCAACACCAAGATTATTAAAACCCATGCGGTTAATCAGTGCGCTATCTGCTGGCAGGCGAAACATTCGCGGCTTTGGGTTGCCGGGTTGCGGCAACGGCGTAACCGTACCCACCTCAATAAACCCGAAACCAAGGTTGCCCATCTCGGCTATCATCTCGGCATTTTTATCAAAACCGGCTGCCAAACCCACGGGATTTTTAAATTTTAAGCCGAAAACTTCCCGTTCCAGTCGTTTGTCATCCATGCCCCAGATGGCTTTGCTTAGTGTGGTACCA
This sequence comes from Mucilaginibacter sp., assembly GCA_016763755.1. GTDB lineage: Bacteria > Bacteroidota > Bacteroidia > Sphingobacteriales > Sphingobacteriaceae > Mucilaginibacter. Next base: position 6,077 of record JAESTD010000102.1, on the reverse strand, counting down.
CCGGGAAATTTATTAAAGCGTTTAAGGTTGCGGGTAACAAAATAATGTACGTTCTCAGGGTCGAACTTAAAAAGCAGCGGTTTGATCAATTGATACATGCTGCGAAGTTAGTTATTTAGTTAGCTTAAAGCTATAGGAAGCTGAAAGCATTGCAAGCGAAGTAAAATTCGGGCTTTAAGCTTTTTGCTATCGCATTAAGCTTAAAAAGGCTTTTAGCTCAAAGCTTTCAGCTTTCTGCTTTCGGCCCAAAAGCGTATCTTTGCGCCCGAAATGATAGCTATAAATAACCTTACGTTTGAGATTGGTGCGCGCGCCCTTTATGATGAAGCTAACTGGCACATAAAACCGGGCGAAAAGATAGGACTTATTGGTGCTAATGGTACGGGTAAAACCACGTTGCTCAAGATCATAGTGGGTGATTACAAGCCTATATCCGGTACGGTATCAATGGCTAAGGACCTCACCATGGGCTATCTTAACCAAGATCTGCTATCCTATTCATCTGATAAAAATATTGTGCATGTGGCTATGGAAGCCTTTGAGCGCCAGAATCAGCTGCATGATGAGATCGAAAACCTGCTTAAAAAACTGGAAACCGATTACAGCGAAGATCTTTTAAACAAGCTGAGCGATAAACAACACGAGTTTGAACTCCTTGATGGCTACAATATCGAGTACAAAGCCCACGAAATTTTAGCCGGTTTAGGTTTTAGCGAAGCAGATTGCCAACGTAAGTTAAGCACCTTTTCGGGTGGATGGCGGATGCGCGTAATGCTTGCCAAAATACTTTTGCAGGCACCGGACATTCTGTTACTGGATGAGCCTACCAACCACTTGGATTTACCATCTATCCAATGGTTGGAAGACTATCTTAAATCATTCGAAGGCGCTATCATCATCGTATCGCACGACAGGTGGTTTTTGGATAAAGTGATTAATCGCACGGTTGAGTCGCGCAAGGGTAAGCTTACTGTTTACTCGGGCAATTATTCATTCTATTTAGAGGAGAAGGAATTACGCTCTGAGATACAGCGTGGCGAGTTTAAAAACCAGCAGGCTAAAATACGTCAGGAAGAGCGTTTGATAGAGCGTTTCCGTGCCAAGGCCTCAAAGGCTAAAATGGCTCAGTCACGTATCAAAATGCTTGATAAAATGGAGCGTGTTGATGACGTTGATGATGATAACCCTGAGGTTAACTTCAGCTTTAAATTCAGCAAGCAATCCGGCAGGCACGTGGTTACTTTGGAGCATATCACCAAAAAATACCCGGCTATAGATATTTTGGATGATGCCGAAGCCATCATCGAAAAAGGTGATAAAATTGCTTTGATAGGTGCCAATGGTAAAGGTAAATCAACACTGTTACGTATTGTTGCCGGTGCCGATAGCGATTACAAAGGTACAGCCCAAACCGGCCACAATGTAACGCAAACGTTCTTTGCCCAGCACCAACTCGAATCGTTGCACCTGGAGAACCAGATCTTGCAGGAACTACAATCCTTTGCACCAAAGCATACCGATACAGAGCTTCGCTCGATATTAGGTTCGTTCTTGTTTACGGGCGATGATGTGTTTAGAAAGATCAAAGTATTATCGGGTGGCGAGAAATCGCGTGTGGCACTTGCCAAGGCACTTACTGCTGATGCAAACTTCCTGGTACTGGATGAGCCTACCAATCACCTGGATATGGCTTCGGTTAATATTCTGATACAGGCACTTCAACAGTATGAAGGTACTGTGATCGTGGTATCGCACGACAGGTATTTCCTTGATAACGTAGCCAACAAGATCTGGTTTATCGAAGATCAAAAGATCAAGCAATATCCGGGTACTTACCAGGAATATGACGAGTGGAACGACAAACGTAAACTGGAACCGAAGGCAGCGCCTGCCCCTCAGCCAAAAAAGGAAGAGAAAAAGCCCGAGCCTGTTAAACAACCATCAGATAATAAAGCACAGCAACTTAAAAAGCTTAACCAGGACCTTGCCAAATTAGAAGAACTGGTTGCGGTTTTGGAGAAAGAGGTAAAAAGCCTCGAAGCGCAATTAGCAGATAATGATACCTACAACAATGCCGATAAACTGCAACAGTTAACAGATGCATATCAGCTCAAAAAACTGGAAATGCGCGAGCAGCAAGCCCGTTGGGAAGCCCTCGCCGAGCAGATCATGGAGATGGAAGGATAATTATAATAACGAAGCAGTTGCAGGACAACTGTTTTTTTGTCACATGTCATTTCTGAGGTTTCAGCTTTGCTAACTTGTGATAACAAAAAATATGGGTCTTTTTTGTACATTAACGTGATGGAAAAATTATCCAAGAACTTAACGTATTGGTCTTTGGCAACCAGTTGTATTATACTAATTGGTGCCGGGCATGGTGTAGGTCCCGAGGCTTTAGTTGAGTATATAGTTATGCATGGCATTATAACTGGCAGTGATTCTTTCCAAGTTTGTTTCGGATTGGATTGCAGCTATGATAATTCTATCGCAGCAGCATCGATAGCGATCTTGTTGGGGCAATGTATTACGTTAATCGCAAACATTTTTGATATAGTTATACTTAGGGTATCAGGTATCCTAATAATGTTGTTTGGTTTTTTATATTTATGCCATAATTTATCCAAGGATTCCATTTCCTCCTTTAGCTTTTATACTGGCATGCCCTTTTTTATTTTAAGTGTTATAGTACCTATATTGATAGCAATACAAACCTACCATAGCCGTTTAAAAATTGATGAGTAAACTATTTAAATTGGTGTTGTTAGGGTTAATCTTCATACAAAGTCACGCCAATGCTCAAACCCCGCCTTACGAGAACAAAGTTTACCGGCACGAGATAAAAAGCGTTGAGTTCTACAATTCAAAAAAATCATCATCATTCCCCATTATCACATTGGGCAGCGGCGAAACGGTAACCCTCGGTTTTGACGACCTGAGCGGTGGTACCCGCACGTTTAATTATACCTTACAGCATTGCGACGCCAACTGGCAGCCTTCAAAACTATCGCTGGCCGAGTATCTGGAAAGCTATACAGACGATCGAATCAACGATTATATCTATTCATCAGCCACATATCAAAAATATACCCACTACGAGCTTAAATTGCCCAATAGCAATATCATCCCTAAAGTATCGGGCAATTATATCCTGAAAGTTTATCAGGATGGCGATCAAAGTAAAATGGTGCTTACCCGCCGTTTGTATGTGGTTACCCGCAAAGTGGCTGTGGCGGCAACGGTGCAGTCATCAAATAACGTAGCCTTAAGGCGCACCAATCAGAAAGTTAACTTCACAGTAGATTGCTCGGGATTGCAGGTGCAGAACCCAAGGGCCGAGATCAGGGTGCTGCTGATGCAAAACGCCCGCCCCGAAACCGGTTTACTGAACACTGTGCCAACCTATATCCGTGGCGCGCAACTGGTTTATAACGATGTTAACATTAATGACTTTGCCGGCCATAACGAGTTCAGGCACTTTGATACCCGTACGCTTAAATTAAACTCAGACCGGATATCTAAAATTTACAAAGATACCGCCAACACCGTAATGCTGCTGGGCGACCCAAGTCGCAACCTGCCTAACTACACATTATTTTACGATAACGACGGCAAATTCTTTATCCTGAACCAGGACGGCACCGATCCTCGCCGCGATGCGGATTATGCGTATATGTATTTTAACCTGGCAGCCAACAAATCGGCAGATGAGGGAACGGCTTACATCATCGGTCAGTTTAATGATTATAAGCTGGATGACAGAAGTAAGCTACAGTATGATGACCGTGGCCGATGGTACACCAACCTGCAGCTAAAACAAGGCGTTTACGACTATCAATACGTTTGGGTACCCAATACCACCAAAAAGCCTGATGATACATTGTTAGAGGGCAACTACTTTGAAACCGAGAACGAGTATCAGATGTTGGTGTATTACCGGCAGGTAGGCTCGCGCTATGAGCAATTGGTGGGCTATGGCGAACTTAATAGTATAAAACAGTAGTTTGCGCGGTAGCATAATTGTTTGCTGCGTAAAAGTTATCTTTGCGGGATGAAAGGAAAATCGCCAAAGGATTCGCACACTATTATGAATGAGCTGGTATTACCCAATGATACCAATACGCTTAATAACCTAATGGGGGGGCGGTTGCTGCACTTTATGGATATTGCGGCGGCTATATCTGCTCAAAAGCATTGCAATCGCATCGTGGTAACAGCTTCGGTTGATAATGTTTCTTTTCATCACCCTATAAAACTTGGCGACGTAATTACTATCGAGGCCCGTGTATCGCGTGCATTTACTACCTCGGTAGAGGTAAGGCTTGATGTATATGCCGAGAACATCCCATCCGGCACTAAAGTAAAAAGCAACGATGCTTATTACACATTTGTAGCCCTTGATCAGAACGGACGCGCTATCCCGGTGCCGACGCTCATCCCAGAGACCCCCGAAGAAACAGAACTTTTTGAAGGAGCATTGCGCCGCCGCCAGTTAAGACTGGTGCTGGCCGGTAAAATGAAAGCTGATGATGCTACCGAGCTTAAAGCGTTGTTCTTTGCAGATAAATAATAATCCTTAAACATATTTATTCGCTTTGCGGTTATCTTTTTTATGGATAAGCGCGTAAAACTACAGCAAGGCGATATTACAAAGTTAGATGTTGATGCTATTGTAAACGCTGCCAATAACAGCTTGCTGGGTGGTGGCGGAGTTGATGGTGCTATTCATCGTGCTGGTGGCAAACAGATATTGGATGAGTGCATAGCTATCCGTAACCGACAAGGCGGCTGTGCTACCGGCGAAGCGGTAATTACAGGTGGTGGTAAGCTGCCGGCCAAATATGTTATCCACACTGTTGGCCCGGTATGGAATGGCGGCCAACACAACGAGCGTGAGTTGTTGGGCAATTGTTACCGCAATAGTCTAAAACTTGTTATTGGTAACGGTATCAAAACCGTTGCCTTCCCAAACATCAGTACCGGTATATATCATTTCCCTAAACCTGAGGCTGCAGAAATAGCTGTGAATACAGTGACTGATTTTTTGCGAGATGATGAAACCATAGATGAAGTCACCTTTATCTGTTTCGATGATGAGAATTATAAGCTTTATGAAAATTTATTGAGCACAAAAAAAGCGCACTGATATTTCAGTACGCTTTAAAGATTTTCTTTTAAGAAAGAAGATTACTTTGCAGAAGCAGCAGCTTTAGCTAAAACCGCATTGTTTGCATCAATTTGGTTGCCTTTTTTCTGTGCAGAACGGCTGCCTAATTCAATGTTGGTAGCCAGTTTCAAAAACTGAACTTCTAAGCGAGAAGTAGTTTTGTTTCTTCTATCTTTTCTTTTTAAACGAGTAACGCCCATGACTTTAATTTTAAATATTTTGTAAACCTTGAGGTCGGAAGCGGATTCGAACCGCTGTACGAGGTTTTGCAGACCTCTGCCTAGCCACTCGGCCATCCGACCATTTTTCAGGACTGCAAAAATAGCAATTATTTGTTCCTAATCAATTTTTATTTAAAGGTTTTTGCAGCAAGTTCCGAACAGCATATCGCTGCAGCTATTGCAACGTTCAAAGATTCGGCTTTACCGGTGCGGGGAATGGTAACGGCTTTTGTTATTAAAGCCTGTATTTCAGGGCGTATGCCATTGCCTTCGTTGCCTAATATCACCAATCCTTCGCCGCCAAATTGGGTGGTATAAATATTATCACCGTTTAATAAAGTTCCAAAAACAGGAAGGTCGGCATACACTATAAATTTTTTAAGATCGGTATAACTGATGTTTACCCGTGCTAAGGAGCCCATCGTAGCTTGCACTACTTTAGGGTTGTACACATCAACGGTATCTTCAGAGCAAATAATATCGGTAATGCCAAACCAGTCGGCCGTGCGGATGATGGTACCCATATTGCCGGGATCCTGCACACCATCCAGTACCAAACTGAATTTATTTTTAAGTAAAGATGCGTCTGTTATACCGCTATCAGGCATTTTAATGGAGGCCAGGGCGTCGGCGGGGGTTTTTAATGCACTTATCTTCCCAAGTTCTGTCAAAGAAATCTCATGAAAGTT
>JAESTD010000101.1 GCA_016763755.1 Mucilaginibacter sp. | reverse complement strand
GATATACATCCCTTGCCCTTTGCATACTGTTTATTTTTGTTTTAAACGCACTTATTCAGTTCTATTTCCCTGAAGCGCATGTGGTAAAGTGGATAGTTTACATCCTGTCGTTTGCGCTGTTTGTGATAATTGTTCAGTTTTTCCGCAGTCCGGTTTTCGCTATCGATATCGACGAAAACCATGTGCTTTGCCCTGCCGATGGCAAAGTGGTAGTGATCGAAGAAACAGACGAACCTGAGTTTTTAAAAGACCGCCGCATCCAGCTGTCGGTATTTATGTCGCCGGTTAATGTGCACGTAAACCGTAATCCTATCAGTGGCTTTGTAAAATATTTTAAATATCACCCAGGCAAATATCTGGTAGCATGGCATCCGAAATCATCAACTGAGAATGAGCGCACAACCATTGTAACCGAGAACAGCCAGGGGGTGCAAGTATTGTTCAGGCAGATTGCCGGTGCATTGGCCCGCCGTATTGTATGGTACGTTAAAGAAGGTGATACCGTTAAACAAGGCGACCAGTTCGGCTTTATCAAATTTGGTTCGCGCGTGGATATTTTCCTTCCGCTGGGCACCAAGATCAATGTAGAACTTGACCAGGTTGTAAAAGGCGGACGCACCGTTTTAGCCGAGTTGACCAGCATAAGCCAGCCATTGCCTGATATTACATCAGACGTGATAGAAAACACAGCTATACCCGAGCACAACGAACCGCTGACCGAGGATCACGCAGAACCAACGTTAGTAATAGAACACGATGAGGTGAAGCCCGAGGTGGAAACTCCCGTAACAGAGGCTACGTCAGCCCCAAAAAAAACACCAGCTAAGCCACGGGCACCTAAAAGCGCTACTGCCGGCAAAAGCTCGGATAAAGAATAAACTAAATAAGCCCAAAGATTATTAGCCCGGGAAGGAAGTTGCCCGGGCTTTTTATTTGCCATATTTCTGCTTCATCAAGGTATTAGCATTACGCATTTAAGGTAAGGCCTTACTATATGCGCAAAAAAAATTGCCGGAGTAAACACACCCCGGCGATCTTTTCATAAATACTCTTAAGATTAGTTGCGCCTGTTAAACAGGAAGGAAGCATAGTAAACCAGTGTTGCCAATGCGCTTAAAGCGGCTACTACGTAAGTCATGGCAGCCCACCAAAGGGCATCTTTGGCTTGTTCGTGCTCCTCGCGGGTTTGCATTACAGAATAGTTATTGTTTAACCATGCCAAAGCGCGATTACTTGCATCAAACTCAACAGGCAGCGTAATAAAGCTAAACAACGTTACCAATGCCAACGCACCAACACCAATAGCCAGCACAAATACGTTATGGGTAAAAAACAGCAGCATAATACCTATCATCAATGTCCACTGTGTTAGCGTTGAGGCCACGTTTACAACCGGCACCATTGCCGAGCGGAAACTAAGCCAGCTATATGCTCTTGCATGCTGTACGGCATGCCCACATTCGTGCGCAGCTACGGCGGCAGCGGCAACACTTCGGCTATGATAAACATCCGGACTCAGATTTACGGTCTTATTTTCCGGATTATAGTGGTCTGTCAATTGCCCTTCTACCGATATTACTTGTACATTGTAAATGCCATTATCTTTCAGCATACGCTGTGCTACTTCAGCGCCGGATAAGCCTGATAGCAACGGCATTTCTGCGTATTGTTTAAACTTGCTTTTGAAACGCCATTGGATCACAAAACTTAATAAAGCTACCGCTATCATCAGGAGCCATGCAGAGTTATAAGGGATAAATAATAAAGTGCTCATTTTTTCAATAGTTTAAGATAGATCACCTATTTCAAAAAGCATTCCAGTTAAAAATGTTTGCTTCCTGATAGAATTAATCTGTCATGTTTTAGCTTAAATTTGAGATGATGGAAAATGCCAATTTCTCTTATTGGGAACGCACTGCCTTTATCGACTACGCCGATGTGATCATTATTGGTAGCGGCATAGTGGGTTTGAATGCTGCCCTGCACCTTAAAAACACCGCGCCTTTGCTTAAGGTTCTGGTGCTTGAGCAGGGCTTCTTACCAAGCGGCGCCAGTACAAAAAATGCCGGTTTTGCCTGCTTTGGGACGGTTTCTGAACAACTGGAAGCATTGAAAACACTTTCAGAAGATGAGCTTGCAAACCTGGCCAACTACAAGTGGCGCGGCTTGCAACGCATGCGCCAAAATCTTGGCGATGAAGCGATAGATTATCATCAACATGGCGGTTATGAGTTGTTTTTAAATAGTGAAGAACAGCAGGCACATGAAGCTTTTAACAACATAAACCGGCTGAATAAAATCCTGAAATCAGCGATTACCGGGCATGACATTTATGCAGTCGCAGATGCTAAAATTGCAGATTTTGACTTAGCCGGGGTTAAGCATATAATATACAACCCATTTGAGGGACAGATACATACCGGCAAAATGATGCGGGCATTGCTGGCAAAGGTTTATCAACAGGATGTTATTGTGTTGAATAATTGCGCTGTGAAATCAATTACCCGTGAAGGCGAAGCTGTTGTGCTGCAAACATCGGCAGGCGAATTTAAGGCGGGCAAAGTTATCCTGGCTACCAACGCCTTTGCGCGGCAGCACTATCCACATCTTGCCGTTAATCCCGGCCGGGGACAGGTGCTGGTCACTAAACCCATACCTGGTTTAAAACTAAAAGGTACATACCACTTTAACGAGGGGTACTATTATTTCAGAAATATTGATAATCGCGTGCTATTCGGTGGCGGGCGTAATCTTGATTTTAAGGCCGAAGAAACAACTGCTTTCGGGCACACGCGGGTGGTGCAAGATGCCCTTATCGGTTATCTGAGAGATATGATCCTGCCGGATACTCATTTTGAAATAGATTATTGGTGGAGTGGCATCATGGGATTTGGCGAGGAGCTAAAGCCAATAGTAAAAGAGATAGAACCCAATGTATTTTGCGCCGTAAGGTGTAACGGTATGGGCGTAGCGATGGGGAGTTTGTTAGGTGAAGAAGTGGCGGAATTGGTCTTAAGACGGGGTTAAAATAAATAAACGTGTCATTGCGAGCGATAGCGTGGCAAGCTCATCGCGTTTATATGTATGCGACGAGATTATAACATCGCTCACACGCCTCGCAATAACAAGGTAGTCCGATTGGAAATACCCCTATATTTACATCCTCATCCGCAATGACACCGACCTGCCCAACGCCTGCACAAATTCGGGATCAAGCAGGTGTCCGGTTTCGCGCAGGCGCCAAACCGTGTTTTCTTTTACCAGGTGTAGCGTTTCGCCATTCAGGATCAGCTCCAGCTCGGTGGTGTGTTTATTAATTAAATTGCTATTCATGATCTGATAGACGTAGTCCTGATCATTAAAGGTTATTCGTAGCGGTAATCCCATACACTGATTCTTCTCTGTTGTAAAGTTAAATTATATACCCGACTACAAAAGTTTATTTGAACTTTAAATGACTGAAACACAACACCGGTTTATTGGGCAACAAAAAAGCCTCCTTAAAAGGAGGCTTCTGTTATGCTATTAAGCTTTAGCTTATGCTTGTTCTTCTTCTAATGCCATTACTTCGCCAACCAGGATACGGCCGCAATGTTCGCAAACGATGATCTTTTTGCGCTGGCGGATATCAGACTGGCGCTGAGGCGGGATCTGGTTAAAACAACCAGAACAAGAATCGCGCTGGATGGTAACCACTGCCAATCCGTTTTTAGCGTTTTTACGCAGGCGGCTGTAAGCAATTAACAAACGTTCTTCAATGTTCTCCTGCGCTTTTTCGGCAGCAGCAGTAAGCTCGGTTTCTTCTTTCTCAGTTTCGGCAGTAATTGTGCCTAACTCTTCTTTTTTGGCATCAAGGTCGGCGCGGCGTGCATCCAGATCAGCTTGTGCTTTTTCAAAAATGGTAGTCTTTGAAGTGATCTCGTAACCAAACTCGCGGATTTTCTTTTCGCTTACCTGGATGTCAAGACCCTGGATCTCGATCTCTTTAGAGATAGCATCATACTCACGGTTGTTTTTAACCTCGTTAAGTTGAGCTTCGTATTTTTTTATGTTAGCCTGCGAATCTTTGATCAGGTTTTTGCGGGTTACAATTTCGTCCTCAAGATCGTCAAGTTCGTTTTTTATTTTTTGAATGCGTGTTTCCAAACCGGCAACATCATCCTCAAGATCAGCAACCTCCATTGGCAGTTCACCCCTTACCTGGCGGATCCTGTCAATTTTAGTGTGGACGGTTTGCAGTTCGTATAAAGCTTTAAGCTTCTGTTCTATGGTTTGTTCCATTAAATAAAATATTTGACGGGGTTTGTATTCACTTTTGTTAAACGGATGGCAAAGTTACTAAATTTTTTCTGAATAATTTCGCACAATAATTGCTGTGTAAATTGCTCACTCTCAAAATGTCCGATGTCTGCGATCAGTATTTTTCCTTCGGCATCAAAAAACTCGTGGTATTTATAATCTGCTGTAATAAAAACGTCGGCACCGGCAGATATTGCATGCTTCAGTAAAAATCCGCCCGAGCCACCGCAAACCGCTACTTTTTTTACGTGGCGGTTACGTAAGACTGTGTGTTTTATCACCTTACAATCCATGGCGGCCTTTACTTCGCTCAAAAATTCCAACTCATCTACCGGCACCTCCAGCTCACCTATCATGCCGCTGCCGATTTGCTGGTGCTGGTTGGTAAGGTTATAAAGGTCATACGCCACCTCTTCGTAAGGGTGCGCCAGGACCAGCGCCATGATGATCTTGCTCTCCAGGTTTGCCGGGTAAATGGTCTCAATACGCGTCTCATCTTCGTGGTGACGGGTGCCAACTTCACCAACGTAAGGGTCGCTGCCGTCTTCACCCTTAAAAGTTCCTGTTCCATCGGCATTAAAACTGCACTCACTATAATTACCTATTTGGCCAGCCCCTGCGTGGAACAATGCTTTACGCACCTGCTCAGCCTGTGCAGATGGCACGTAGGTAACCAGTTTCTTTAATAAATTATGCTTGGGTGCAAGGATGCGGGTATTGGTTAAGCCCAGTGTTTCGCAAATTTTAGCATTCACCCCGGTCATGATATTATCCAGGTTGGTGTGGATAGCGTATAAGGCAATATTATTGCGGATGGCTTTCTCCACCACGCGCTCTACATACGCTCTGCCGTTAAATTTCTTGAGGCCCTTAAAAACTATGGGGTGATGAGATATAATTACCTGGCAGCCGGTGGCTATTGCTTCATCAACAACGGCCTCGGTACAATCCAATGAAATTAAGGCTTGATTCACTTCCTGATCCGGATAACCCACTATCAGGCCGCTGTTATCATAATCTTCCTGATAAGCTAAAGGCGCAAGCGTTTCGAGATAGGCAGTAAGCTGTGAAAGTTTCATAGATTACTAAGGTAGTAAATTGTCTGAACTCGAATTTTGGGAATTGGAAGAATTAAAGAATGGGAATGCATTTATTATAACCGCCAGTGAGGAAGCCCCCTCTAAATCTCCCCCCAAAGGGGAGACTTTAATTCACTTGTAATTCTGAGCGACAGCGAAGGATCTACTCTAAGCTATGCATGGTCGTTAATAGATGCTTCACTATGTTCAGCATGACAAATTTGTTGTTAAAAGCCTTTCTCCGAGAGATAGAGGGCTCTCATAAAATTTTGTCTTTTTTAAGTCTCCCCTATCGGGGGAGATTTAGAGGGGGCTAAACGCAAAAAGACCAACACAGTAGCAATATTTTCTTTGGACATCCCCGGTATTTGACGTCAAATAATTTACCGGGTTTCCAATTCTTGCAGCTGTATTGGTCTTCTTAAAAAGGATATGGTTAAGGCAGATATAGGGTTAGTGAATTAAATCACTGTTTTAGTTATCGTGTGGCTTTCAAAAGCCATTTTCTGGTTGTACTGGTTGGTAATATCCTGATAGTTTATCAGGTCCATTATGGTTCCTATAAAAAAGAACCCGGCAGTAAAAAGGTACAATACACCCATGGTTACCTCGCCAAGTATAAACTTGTGCAGGCCCGCCACACCCACAAAACCAAACAGTATGTAAAGCATAATCTCCTGCGGGTTTTTGCGTTTGGTCACATATATCTGAAAGAAGCGTTGCTTCTGCTCGTCTGTAAGGCCGCTGGCTGTTTGGCTTAGCATGGCTATCTCTTCCGGTGAAATGCCGGGCAGTGATATATATGGATTGTACGTGTTCATCTTCTTAAGCTTTATCGTGTATTTGTATATGGGTGTGCCTTATTTCTTGGCACTTTTGACCTTAAGGTCACTTCTTAGTATCGACATCAATTCTTTATCAAATCTTGTCATTAATTTATTGCTGGTAGTTGCTTTAGCACGTTTCATGGTGATATAGTTTTTGATTGTTTGTTAAAGTTGTTTGATTAATAGCCTACGCCCATTTTTACCATCTGAAAGCTTTCGAAGGCCATTCCCTGGTTATACTCGTTAGCCAACGATTGATGGTTGATCAGGTCTACAATAGTACCGATCAAACAAAAGCCACCGGTGAAAAAGTAAAGTAACCCCATAACCGTTTGGCCTATCATAAAGCGTTGCACACCGGCTACCCCTATAAAACCTATCAGCGTGAATATCAAAATATCCTGAGGGCTTTTGCGCCTGCCTGAATAGATCATATAAAAGCTTTGTTTTTGCTGATCGTTAAACTCGTTTGTTGCCTGGTGTAAAAATGCCATCTCCTCTGTTGTTATGCCTGGTAATGACATGTATGGATTGTAAGTGTTCATGACGTTTTAGTTTTAGTTTGTGATTGATGATGTAAAGGTAATATCGTGCTTAAAATCAGCATATACAAAATAGGCGGCGGTGTATAAAGCCTCGGTAAGTGCGGCAAAATGCTCGGCGAAAAGAGCAGGAGATTTTTACCGATGTTAGTTAAAACGATAAGGCCGGGCTGTAATGAGTATGTAAATACGATAAAGGAGCGCGATAAGCACCGGGATACCCAGCCAATGAGCATGGAAGGAGTTTTTAATATCGCCACGAAACAGGTAAGAAATAGCATGACCCAGCCCGCAGCCGGGGCACCAGGCAAAGCCGAGTGCTTTAAAAGGGCATAAACTATAATGGCCCTGGACTGCCGGGTTAGTAAACGCCAGGCAAACCAAAGCCACAATCCAGATAGTAAGTTCTGCGTATCTGTTAAAAAGTTGTTTAATCAACCTTGTTTGATTTTGTTGTAAGTAATAAAGATACTGCAAAAGCCTCTATCACGCCAACAAGTAATGCCCCAAAAATACGGCCGCTAAAGCTTTGAAAACCGGTATCGTTACCGCTATTGTTAAGGTTGATAAATACAATACCGCCAAAAACTGCCAGCGCGCCACCAACCAATAATATTTTAAAGCTTTGGATAAGGGCTTCTAAAAAACCCATTTGCCCTTTAAGCTCGCCATCTCTAAAGTTTTTTACGCCAAAAAATAAGCCTATAAACGGGATAATTATAGATACATATTCTATAGGCGAAGCCTTGCTATCGCTTAGGTTATAGCCTGTACTGCGCATAATAAAAAGCCAGGCTATGCTTAAAACGCCTATCAATATTCCAAATATTACTGAGTTCTTCATTTGTATATGGTTTGGTAAATGGTTGTTGTGCTGTTTTATCATTAAAAAGTAAACATAAGCTCAAATTGTTTGCTATAAATGATGATAATTGGCTATACGCCGTTAATGAAGGCTAATTAATTATATTTGCACCGTTTTGAACATCCGTGATATTTTAGAGCGATATAAGGCTGATGAACGGATAACCGGCCTGGCGAAAGCCTTAAACGCCGGTAAAAGTCCAAGGGTACAGCTGCGAGGTTTAGTCGGATCGGGAGATGCGGCCATGGCCACTGCATTGTATTTTTTGCAGCATAAGCACATGATATTTGTGCTCCCCGAGCGAGAAGAGGCTGCATACTTCATGTCTGACCTTGAAAGTTTGACGGGGAAAGACATTCTTTTTTTCCCATCATCATACCGCAAACCATTTGAATTTACGCAGCCGGACAGCTCTAATGTGTTAGCCCGCGCCGAGGTACTAAATGAACTGAACCACGCTACCGAATACGGTCAGCTGATCGTAACTTACCCCGAGGCCTTGGCCGAAAAGGTGATAGACCGTTCATCGTTAGAAAAAAACACGCTGGAGATAGGCATAAACAACAAACTCAGCATAGATTTTATCAACGAGTTTTTGGTGGAGTACGATTTTGACCGGGTTGATTTTGTGTACGAACCCGGGCAATTCTCTATCCGTGGTGGCATTGTAGATATTTTCTCCTTTTCGCACGATCTTCCATACCGCATTGAGTTTTTTGGCGACCTGATAGAATCTATCCGTACATTTGAGATAGAGAGCCAGCTTTCTGTTGAGCAGGTAAAACAGATCACCATTGTACCAAACGTACAATCTAAATTTTTAACAGAGAATAACATATCGCTGTTAGAATACGTGGAAGCTGGTTCGCAGGTATGGATAAAGGACGTGCAGTTCACCTTAGATATCATCCAAAGCGGCCATAAAAAAGCTACAGCTTTGTGGAAAGCATTGTCTGCCGAGGAAAAAAATCAAAACCCTGACTGGATAGACCCTAAGTTCGCATTTACCGACGAGAAACTGATTGCCGATCAGTTGCACGATTTCCCGCTGGTTGAGTTTGGCAAGCAGTTCTTTTACAATGATGCGCAGGTAATCAATTTTGATATGCGCCCGCAGCCATCGTTCAATAAAGATTTTACGCTGCTTATCCACAATTTTAAGGCTAACGAGGCGGATAAGATAGAGAACTTTATTCTTACCGATTCGGCTAAGCAGGTTGAGCGTTTGTACGCGATATTGGATGACCTGGATAAGACCGTGAAGTTTACCCCGGTTAATATTTCGATTCGCGAAGGGTTTATAGATCGTGAGCAAAAACTGGCCTGTTATACCGATCACCAGATCTTTGACCGCTATTACAAATACAAGCTTAAAAAAGGCTACCAGCGTTCGCAGGCTATCACCCTAAAAGAACTGCGCGAGTTAAAGCCCGGCGATTTCATCACCCACATTGATCACGGTATCGGCAAATATGCCGGACTGGAAAAAGTGGAAGTAAACGGCAAAACACAGGAGATGATCCGTTTGGTGTATGCTGATAACGACTTGCTATACGTGAACATCAACTCGCTTAATCGCATCAGCAAGTACAGCGGCAAAGAAGGTACTGAGCCCCGCATGAACAAGCTGGGTACCGACACCTGGGAACGCCTCAAGAAAACAACAAAAAAAAAGTTAAGGACATAGCCCGTGATCTCATCAAGCTTTACGCCGTGCGTAAGGCCCAAAGTGGTAATGCCTTCTCCCCTGATAGCTATTTACAAACCGAACTGGAAGCTAACTTCCTG
>JAESTD010000009.1 GCA_016763755.1 Mucilaginibacter sp. | reverse complement strand
GACAAGCTCACCATGACAAACGGGTTTATATCCAACAAAAAACCTTCTCTGTAAAGCAGAGAAGGTTCAATTAAAATATCAAAAGCTTTCGCCTTTTTACCTTTCAGCTTGCGCCTCAAATTACATATACCCTCTTTGATTATTACCTTCCATCCAGTTAACAAAAGCACGGTTTACAACTTTGTTACCGCCAGGGGTTGGGTAATCGCCGCTAAAGTACCAGTCGCCCAAATGATCAGGGCAGGCTTTATGCAAGTTATCCAAAGTTTGGTAAAGCACGTGTACTTCGGCTTTAATGTTCGGCGGAGTAATGATCTTGGCAATGCGGTCAGATATTTCCTGATCAGTAAACTGATCGTAAATAGCCTTCACGTAGTTCTCCACCTCTTCTTTCGGTGCATCAGTACTGGCTTTGCATTTGTTATAAACATCGATGATAACGTCTTCCTTGCCTTGCTCTTTTAACAAAGCTATAGCCGCCTCGAAAGCAACAAACTCGCCCATGCGCGACATATCGATACCATAACAATCCGGGTAACGGATCTGTGGAGCCGATGATACCACTACCACTTTCTTAGGACCAAGGCGGTCTAAGATCTTCAGGATACTTTGTTTCAAAGTAGTACCACGAACAATAGAGTCATCAAGCACAACCAGCGTATCGTTATCACGTTTAATAAGGCCATAGGTGCTGTCGTAAACGTGGGCCACCATTTCGCTGCGGTCAGCATCCTGGGTAATAAAAGTACGCAGCTTAACATCCTTAATAGCTATCTTCTCTACACGTGGTGCAAGTGCTAAAACTTCTGTTAACTCTTCTTCGCTAATTTTATCCTCGCGGTTCAGGAGCCTGTCGCGCTGGTATTTCTTAATGTACTTGTGTACCCCTTCAACCATACCGTAAAACGCCACCTCGGCAGTGTTAGGGATGTATGAGAAAACGGTATTCTTAATGTCGTTATTAACCACATCCAATATCTGCGGACAAAGCAAACGGCCCAGTTGTTTACGCTCGCGGTATATAGCGCTATCGCTGCCACGCGAGAAATAGATCCGCTCAAACGAACATGATTTTTTCTCTTTAGGCTCGCTGAACATATCTTCAGATATTTGACCGTTCTTTTTAACGATCAACGCATGGCCGGGCTTAATTTCTTTAATTTCCTCAACGGGGATATTAAACGCGGTCTGCAAAGCAGGGCGCTCAGAAGCAGCCACTACGATCTCATCATTCTGGAAGTAGTACGCAGGGCGGATACCGGCCGGGTCGCGCATAACAAATGCGTCGCCGTGTCCCATAATACCTACAATGGTATAACCACCATCCCAGTTCTTGGCAGATTTGGTGAGGATCTTGGCAACGTCAAGGTCGTTCGCTATCATCTTACTGATCTCGCGGTTATCGTTCATCCCCTCGCGTTTGTACTGGTCAAACAAGCCCTGGTTCTCGGTATCCAAAAAGTGCCCTATTTTTTCCAGTACAGTAACGGTATCGGCTTTCTCCTTAGGGTGCTGACCGAGTTCGTAAAGCTGTTGCAGTAATTCATCAACATTGGTCATGTTAAAGTTACCGGCAATCACCAGGTTACGGGTCATCCAGTTATTCTGGCGCAGAAAAGGGTGGCAGCTTTCAATGCTGTTTTTACCGTGCGTACCATAACGCAAATGGCCCAATAACACTTCGCCGGTAAAGCTTACGTGCTCTTTGAGCCATTCAGTATCAGCCATTTTCTCCGGCATCTCCTTTTGTATCTCAGCAAACTTTTTCTGGATGTATTCGAAAATATCAGCCACGGCGTTTGAAGCCATTGAGCGGTGCCTGCTTATGTAGCGTTTACCAGGCTCAATATCCAGTTTAATGGTAGCAACGCCCGCACCGTCTTGGCCGCGATTGTGCTGTTTTTTCCATTAAAAGGTAAAGCTTGTTTAGTCCGTACAGCGCAGTGCCGTACTTTTTCTGATAGTAAGAGAGTGGCTTTAGTAAGCGGATAAATGCCACACCGCATTCATGTTTAATCTGATCGCTCATGATTGGGAATGAGCACGCAAAGGTAAGACTTTATCTTATATTCTTGTTTAAACGCATGTCATTAATTAGTACTTTTTTGGCTCACGCCTGCTACACATAGGAGCCTCTCCCCAAACCCCTCTCCGAGGGAGAGAGGTTTAAAAGATCTTCTTATTTTGAAGTCTCCCCTTTCGGGGGAGATTATTCACGATAGTATTATTAGTTGGTGTTCATGAATGCTTCGCAATTTAGAGGGGGCTCACATAAGTTGGGCGTTGCCTTCGGGCCGCGCTATTCGCTCATACGCCTGCAGGCCTTAGGCACAGGCCGGTATCCGCTTCTATCGCTAACGCAGTAGTCAGAATTAATGAACTAACAGAATTTTAAAAAGCCCCTCTCCATCAGAGAGGGGTTTGGGGAGAGGCTTCTTTTGTCTTGAACTGTGATTAACAAGATTGAAGGATTGCCATGATTTGTACAAAGGCACACGCGACACGCGTGCGCCAGCGAATAAAATCGCACGACGTAAGATTTAGTGTTACATCGTTTTTTCATAAATTTACTTGCATGAAAATCGCCCTCGCAACCCCTCACTTCCCAAAATCAATTACTGACGGATTAAATAAAGTACGACAACTCGCTACCGATGCAGCAAAGCAGGGCGCAGTGGTGGTTTGCTTCCCCGAGACGTTTATACCCGGCTACCCGTTGGCGGATGTGCAGGTACTCAAGGCATCTCAACAGGAATTAGCAGCCGCATTGGATAAAGTTTGCGAAATAGCAAAAGCCAAGAACATTGCCATCATCATCCCGATGGACTGGCACGAGGGCGATAAATTCTACAACCTTGCCCACGTGATATCCGCCAAAGGCGAAGTGTTGGGTTACCAAACCAAGAACCAGTTAGACCCATCGGAAGATACCACCTGGCAGCCGGGAACAGGACGGCAATTGTTCGAAGTAGGTGGACTAAAATTCGGTGTCACTATCTGCCACGAGGGTTTTCGCTACCCCGAGTCGGTGCGCTGGGCAGCGCGCAAGGGTGCGCATGTGGTCTTCCACCCTTATCTCAGCGGCAGTGATGTTAAAGGTGAGCAGATCACCGAATGGTGCAACCCAAACAGCCCATATTATGAAAAAGCGATGATGATGCGTGCGCTGGAGAATACCATTTACTTTGCCAGCGTTGGCTACGCCATGAAATACCAGGAATCAACCTCGGCCATCATAGCGCCCGATGGTAAATGTTTAGCTTATCAGGCCTATGGCGAAGAGGGTGTAATTGTTGTAGATATTGATCTAAAAAAAGCCACAGGGTTGTTGGGCAATCGATTTAAGCCGGATTTGTATAACTAATAACTCACTCCCAACTGTCATCCCGAATTTATTTCGGGATCCCATGAGCGGGTTAACTCAGTAAGTGGGATGCTGAAATAAATTCAGCATAACGTAGTTCAAATCTGCTGGGGGAAAGTATTACTTACTAAACCCAACCATCTTGTGCAACACAACAGGGTCGTAAACCTTACCGCCTTTGATGATCACTTTTATATTTCGTACCGCGCTGATGTTGCTTAGCGGGTTGCCGTCGACAATAATGATATCGGCATTTTTGCCCTGGCTTATTGAACCTGTTTTGGCGCCTAAACTCATCACCTGCGCAGGGATGATGGTTGCGGTTTTTAAGGCCTGAGCCGGGGTTAAGCCGCCTTCTACATACAGTTCCAATTCGCGGGCTACACTGAAACCGGGGAATCCCATATCGGTACCCGCTACAATGGGCACGCCCTCGTCATAAAGTTTTTTCACCAGCACCTTCATGCTGTTAAGCATTGGCAAAAAACGAGCGTGCGTGGCAGAGTCTTCTCCGGTGTTGGCAAACTGGGTTTGCAGTGGCAACGGAAGTGTGTAAAAAGCAGGTTCCATTTTAGTGATGTCACTTTTTACATCACGCAGAGAAAGGTCATACACACCTATGGTTGGGTCTATCACGGTTTTATGGTCTTTGATGAATTTGATAGTCGCCTTGCTTAACGAATCATCAAAGTTAATAGAGCGGTCGGCATTGCGTTTCATTAGGCTGTACACATATTGCAGGTGGTTCACCATGTTCATACCCGAGTCTACCCCGGCTTTAAGGTTCATTCCGTTAGGAATATGGCCTGTAACTGTAAGTGATTGCTTATGCGCTTCATCACATATCACTTTCAATATAGCCGGCTTTACCGAACTGTAAACTTTTATCTGATCAAAACCTTTGGCTTTGTAAGTATCAACAGCCTTAATAGCTTCTTCTTTTGTATCTGCCTGGATAATTCCTAACGACATAGGGCCTTTACCATCGATAATTCCTGCCATCAATATCTTGGGGCCAATACCTTTGCCGCCATCGATAGCGTTGCGTATGGCATCTATAAAACCAAGTTCGTTACCACAATCGCGCACGGTGGTTACCCCAGCAGCCAGATAGGCCGGCCCCCATTCGGTTTGCTCAAAGTGCGAATGCATGTCCCACAGGCCGGGCATAATGGTTTTACCGGTAGCATCAATTACCGTTGCACCTTTAGGTATAGGAAACACCGATGCTTTATGTACTCCTCTTATTTTCCCATCTTCAATTATCAACACACCGTTAGGAAAGGCAAATCCTGTTTCCACATCAATAATATTCCCGCCTTTTATAGCAATGATACCGTTTGACGCCTTTGGCGCTGGTGCAGCTTTTGCAAAGGCGGCCATGCCATAACCCGCAGCACGATTGATGAGCTGCGGCAACAGGCTTTCGTATTCCTCGCGCATCATTTCGGTTTTGTCGCCCTCAGCATCAATGGTGAGGATGCAGATCAACCTGCCTTTAACATCCGTCCAAACTAACTCGTTACCCCAAATCAAACCGCTGATGAGGTAGCGGTTAAAGGTTAGCGATTTGCCGTTGAAAGTAAGGTTATCTGTGCCGTCTTTTTTTATCTGGAGTGCGCCAAATGGCAAAGTTTTAATATTCTCAGGTTGTTTCTCTTTATTCCAATATTTCAGAAGCAATTGTTGTACGGTTGCAGGTGAATAACCTGCAATAGGGAAAGTATTCGACTGAATGCTTTTTGTTGTCGATGAATCATTAACGCGCAAAAAAGCGGTGTTGCCTTTTATCGCGATAGAATCATTTACGGACGAGAAGCGGGAAGTACTTCCTTTGATCACCAACTCAAGAGGATCGCCAACGGGGTTCACTTTGATGGTAGCCTTAAGCGGCACCGGCGAACCCCTGTCCACAAACTTAAAGTCAACCACATATTTTTTTTGATCCTTATAGTTATAAACCTTGTACGTTTCCTTCCCAATATGTTGCTGAAACTTATGCAGCAGGAACACGCCACTATCGGCAGGCATTTCCTGGGCATGGGTTTCGCCTTGACAAAGGATAAAAGACAGAAGTGACAGGAAAAGCAGCTTTTTCATTGTAAGGTGGGTTTTAATCAAATATAAAAAAGTACCCTGAGGTATTATCACAAAAAAAGAGGCTCGATGGTTCGCGCCTCTTCATAATATTCTACTCATCCCGACTTTGCTACGGTCGTCAACCCTCTCTCCACAAGCGAAAAGACGGCGCAAGGAAAAAAGCCCTCTGTTTCGGAGAGGGGAGCCCCTCTTTCTCGCAGATCTTACAGTTTCTCTCCGTGCTGGCTGATATCCAAGCCAAGCTCCTCTTCTTCTTTTGATACCCGCAGTGGCGATATCATATCGGTGATCTTCAGTAATATCATTGAGCCTACAAATGCAAATATCGATGTCGCTATCAGGGCAACTAACTGTATAAGAAACAAGTGTGTGTGACCAAAGAAAAGACCATCACCGGTAGTATTGTTTGGATTAACGTTTTGGTTGGCGAAAACACCGGTAAGCAACATACCTACCATACCACCTACACCGTGACATGGGAAAACATCAAGCGTATCATCAATTGATGTACGGGTACGCCACTCAACCACAAGGTTACTTACTACCGCAGATATAATACCTATGGCCAGCGAATGCGGTACACTCACAAAGCCTGCCGCCGGGGTTATAGCTACCAAACCTACCACCGCACCAATACAGGTGCCCATGGCAGATGGCTTGCGCCCGCGGAGCATATCAAAAAATATCCAGGTTAAGCCTGCAGCGGCAGACGCTGTGGTACTGGTTGCCAGCGCAGTTACCGCTAAATGACTTGCACCAAATGCCGAGCCCGCGTTAAAACCAAACCAGCCGAACCATAATAAACCTGTACCTATCATTACATAAGTGATACGCGCCGGTGAATGGCTTGCCTCGTTACGGCGTTTAAGGAACAATGCCGAGGCCAAAGCTGCCCACCCTGCCGACATATGCACTACCGTTCCGCCCGCAAAATCCAACACACCCAACTTAGCTAAAATACCATCGGGATGCCAGGTGGCATGCGCCAGCGGCGAAAAGATGAATACAGAGAACAGGATCAGGAATATAATATATGAGTTGAAACGGATACGCTCGGCGAATGCACCGGCAATAAGCGCCGGGGCGATGATCGCGAACTTTAACTGATACATAGCAAACAACAATAACGGGATGGTTGGTGCCAATTTCCAACTGGCGATACCTAACATGCCTTTCATCATAAAATAGGTGCCGGGATTGCCAATTACGCCACCAATACTATCGCCAAAGGCTAAACTGAAACCAAAAATGCCCCACATTACGGTAATGATCACCATACACACAATACTTTGCAGCATCGTAGAGATAACGTTCTTTTTATTCACCATACCGCCATAAAAAAATGCCAATCCGGGTGTCATGATCAAAACAAGTGCGGTTGACATCAACATCCAGGCAATATCGCCGGTATTAAAGTTGTGATTTTCGGTTTTATCAAAATCAACAGAAGGAAAAATGAACGTTAATGCTAAAATAACAAGAATGACCCCGAATGGAAAGTAGCGTTTCATGTTTAAATTGGTTTCGCTTGGTTAAAACGGTCTCAATTTATACATTTTATCAATACAAACAGAAAATATTTGAAAAAATTGAAATTATTAAAGGACTTTAGTCAATAAATGAGGAAGAATACCGAATATAATTAACAATAATGCAATTGCCGAAGAAAAAACTACTAAATTAGTAGATTTCAAAATATCATTCTGAGCTATCTCTACCCTTTTCAGGAACAGGTTTAACGGTATTTTGATGTAATAGAACAAACCAACCACTGTTGTAATAGCGCCGGTGATCATTAAAGCTAACAACCATACATCATGCGTTTGCTGATAAATATCATACACGGCAGAAAAAACCAGCAACTTGCCCGTAAAACCTGCGCTTATGGGAATGCCTGTAAGCGATATCATCACCACTACAAAGGCTACCGATATTACCGGATATTTAAAGCCAAGTCCTTTATAATCGCCGATATTTGTGATATCCTCATTGTTTTCAAAAAAGTTGGCCATCATAAACGCGGCAATATTGGCCAGCCCATATACAAACAGGTAATAGGCTAAAGATGATAATCCTGCTGCGCTAAAAGTAGTAACAGCCATCAGCGCAAAGCCGGTATGCCCGATGCCCGAATAGGCCAGCATCCTTTTTACGCTGTTTTGCCAAAGTGCGGCAAAGTTACCTGCTATCATGGTAATAATACCTGCCGCAGACAGCACCAGCCTGATGTTGATACCCGCCCATTTAGCATCAGTGCTAAATATAATAAGCGGTGTTATAAAATTAACCAGCAAGGCAAAGCCGGCTATTTTAGGTAGGGTAGATAAATAGGCTGTTACCGGGGTGGCAGCTCCCTCATAAACGTCGGGCACATAAAAATGCACAGGCACCGATGATAATTTAAAGCCGATACCCAACAACACCAAACCAACAGCAAAGGTTGAGCTTACTCCATTTATATGCGTTAGCCCCTCTTGCATCTGCGGGGCAAAAATATCCAGCGTGCCGGTAAACGAATAGATGAGAGAAATACCGTAGAGCATCACTGCAGATGCTGCCGCGCCGAATAGTACATATTTTAATCCGGCCTCAGTGCTTTTTGCATTGCCTGTGCGGTAAGCTGCCAACAGGTATGAGGCGATGGAAACGAACTCGATACCCAGATAAATACTAAGCAGGTTTACCGCCATAGCCATTACATGCAAGCCAAGCAACGAACCCATCACAATAGAGTAAAGATCCGAAAGGCCCTTGGTATGCTGCTTAAGTTTGTTATCCCAGGCAAAATACATCAGTAGTATCAGCGCCAGTACATCTATCACCAATTTAAAGCTTATAGCCGGGTGATGCAGTATCAGCATGCCGTTAAATATGCGTTGGGCGGCTTCTTTAGGCAAAGCAACCTGCTGACTAAGCACTTGTAAAATTACCAGGAAAACCCCACCCGTTGCCACCACGCGGCACATTTTGGCAGAGCGTTTGCCAAATAAAAGATCTGTAACCAGCACCACAATAAACAGCACGGTAAGGTAAAGCTCGGGCACAAAAAAGTGCAGGCTTTGCAAAACGTCGTTTAATTGCGGGGTAATATTTGGGAGCAGGTCCTTCATAAATTATTTCAACTGCAAAAAGCTTACAAAGGCCAGTACGGCATCGTTTATTTTACCAAAAACGAGGGACGGCATAATACCTAACGCTAATGCTAAGAGTGCCAAAGGCAGCAAAGCGGCAGTTTCGCGAAAGTTGATGTCAGTTAACGCTGTCTTCCAGATCTCGCCGCCTTTTAAAGATAGCGTACCGAAGAACATTCTTTGCAACGTCCATAACAAGTAAGCGGCACCTAACAATATTCCTACCGCACCGCAAACGGCCATCCATTGTGGCAGCAATCCGTTTACCGAGCTTGATTTAAATGCACCGGCCAGCGAGAACGCCTCGGCTACGAAGGCTGAGAAACCCGGTAAACCAAGTGATGCAAAAAATGCAACCATCACATATACGGTATAGCGCGGCATCAGTGAAGCCAATCCGCGGAAGTTGTAAATATCCCTGTCGTGCACGCGGCCGTAAACCACGCCCACCAGGAAGAACAGCATTGACGACAGGAAGCCGTGACTGATCATCTGCATCATGGCGCCGCTCACACCCTCGGCTGTGCCGGATGCAATGCCCAACAGCACGAAACCCATGTGCGATACAGATGAGTAGGCAATCAAACGTTTCAGATCGCGCTGAGCAAGGGCGTTAAAGGCGCCGTAAAGGATGGAGATAACCCCAAGCAAGCCTAACCAGAAAGCTGAGGAAACAGCAGCATCAGGGAAGATACCCATACAGATGCGGATGATACCATACCCGCCGATCTTAAGCAGTACACCTGCAAGAATGATAGACACCGGCGTTGGTGGTTCTACGTGCGCATCGGGCAGCCAGGTGTGCAATGGCACTACCGGCACCTTAATAGCAAAAGCAATGAACAACACCACAAAACCAACCATCCGTGCGGGTAGACCTAAAATCGTAGCATTATTTAAAGTTGAGAATACCGAACCCTGCACGTAATTGTTAGGGTTCATCATCTGGATAATATTGAAAGTATGATTGCCGGTTGCAGGGTCGGTAACAGACATGTATAAGCCTACCATCACCAGTAACATAAACACTGAACCAAATAAGGTGTACAGGAAAAACTTAATGGCTGCATACTCGCGCCGCACGCCGCCCCACATCCCGATAAGGAAATACAACGGCAGCAGCATCAGCTCATAGAAGGTATAGAACAGGAAGAAATCCAAGGCACAGAAAACTCCCATTACTGCCATATCCAATAGCAAAAACAGCGCGAAAAAACCTTTCAAGTTACTGGTTATTTCCCAAGAAGATATAGCCGCAACCACCATCACCAATGCTGACATTACCAGTATGGTTACCGATATACCGTCGATCCCCACAAAGTATTCTATCTGTAACTTGCCAAGGCTGCCGAGGTTAAGATCTATCCAGGGCAGCTTTTGTATAAACTGGAACTGATCTTCGTGGTTAATGCCGGCGAAGGTTGTACCCGTTTTAAAGTTAAAGTAGATAATAACGCTTATTACCAGTTGCACCAGCGTTGCCGCCAGTGTAAGGTATCTGAAGCTCGCACGCATGCTCGATGGCAATATCAAGATGATAATACCAAACAGCATGGGGGTAAATATGAGGAGCGATAGCAGGTTCATCGGGTTAAAAGATCATTTTAAAAATAAAAACAACAGCCACCACCAGCAGCATGCTGTATAAATAATATTGCACCTTGCCACCCTGAAAACGGCGGGCAAAGTTACCTATGGATTGTACAATACCGGCAATTAAATGCAGTGCGCCGTCAACTATATTTCTATCGAGCCAGGCGGCAAGTTTAGCCAGACCTATACCAACATTGGTGAAAAGATCAACCAAGCCATCCACTACTTTTTTATCAAACCAGTACAGCACATTACTAAACCACATCACAAATTTGATGATAACGCGGTTGTAAAACCTATCAATATACCATTCATTAAATGAGATTCGATAAAGCAACCCGGTTTGCGGAAAAGCCCATGCATTGCGCTTACCGTAAATAGCAAAAGCTGAATAGATAACCACAACAGCAAGAATATTTATCAGCGCAGGGATAACGATATGATAGAGGTTCTCACGCGCCAGGAAATTTGAGGGCAGGAAGCTTTTGTAGATCCATGCATCCTCGTAAAAGATCGGACTGTTAGAGAACAGCGGAAACAGACTGCAGATTGCCAAAAATACCAGCGGCCCTTTGTACAACCTGCTGCCATCGCCCATGTGGATATGGATATGTGGATTGGCTTTGTGCAACCTGAACTCGCCGAAGAAAACTTTCACTACCAACCTTGCTACGTAGAAAGCAGTTAGCCAACTGGTAAGTAACGCTGCATAAGGGATAATATTGAATATAGCCCCGCGACTTTCGGCCCAATCAAATGCCTGGATCAGGATACCGTCTTTTGACAGGTAACCTGAAGTTAGCGGCAGTCCGATAAGCGCCAATGCGCCAATAATAGTTACAATAAATGTAAGCGGCAGTTTTTTACGCAGGCCGCCCATGTGCAGTATGTTCTGCGGATCAATATCGAGGTTGTTATCATCCTTGATGTGTTTCATCTGGTGGATGACGATACCGGCAACCAAAAACAGCAGACATTTAAAGAAAGCATGCGTAACCAAATGGAACAGCGACGATGCATACGCCCCTACCCCCATGGCCAGCACCATAAAGCCCAGTTGCGAAATAGTTGAGTATGCCAAAATTCGTTTCAGATCATTTTGGGTGAGCGCGATGGTTGCCGCCATAAACGCGGTAAAAGCACCTATAACAGCAAGGATGGTTAGCTCACTTTCCGTAAACATCGGATAAAACCTCCCTAACAGGAAAACCCCTGCCGCCACCATGGTAGCGGCGTGTATCAATGCGGAAACCGAAGTCGGGCCTTCCATAGCATCGGGTAGCCAGGTATGCAGTGGAAATTGTGCGGACTTAGCCGCCACGGCTAAAAAGATTCCGGCGAAAGCAACGTACTGCCAAACGGCAGGTATAGCACTGTGTGGACCGGCCCACATACCGGCGGCAATATTTGATATTTGCACAAAGCCATCTTTACCAAATAGGGCCTGTATATCAAAAGTACCAAACTGAGTGTAAAGGATGATGACCGCCGTAAGCAAACCGGTATCCCCTATACGGTTCATGATAAAGGCCTTTTTGTTGGCCATTACTGCACTTTGGCGGGTAAACCAGAAACCGATGAGCAGGTACGATGAAAAACCCACCAGTTCCCAAAAAGCGTAAAGCAGTATCAGGTTATCCACCACTACAAGCCCAAGCATGCTAAAACAGAATAAACTCAGATAACGGAAGTACCGGCTGTAACCATCATCCTCTTTCATGTAGGCGGTGGAATAGATATGCACCGGTAAGGCGATCACCGGCACCAACAGCAACATCAGCACCGATAAATTATTTAACAGCAGTCCTACCTGTACTTTGGTAGCGCCTATGATGAACCACGTTGTTTGCGCGTGAATAACAGGCGCGTTCCATACCGATAAAAATACTTTTACGGCCAGCACCAAGCTTGCCACAATTGCCGTAGTTGATATCAATGCGGCAATTTTGCTTTTGCTAAACAACAAAAGGTTTAAGGCAAACGCAACAAAGGGCAATGCCACCGCCCAAATGGCGAAGCTTACGGTTTGTGCATCGGTATGTGAAAGTATCGGGATCAATTCTTGCTTTTCTCTTTTGCTTTTTTAGCCGCGGCTTTGGTGATTACCGTTACTACGCCGTTTTTACCTTCGGTGCTATGCAGTGCAGCTTCACTGGCATCTTTCGAAATGTTCACACTTTCGATGTCGTCCGGATTTAAGGCTTTGAATTTAGCTACATCGGCTTTCACGCCATCAATTATATACACCGGCTGATTTTTTTTTGAACCTGCTTTTGTTGTTATCAATATCACACCATTAGTACCTTCTTTGCCGTATAAAGCCGTTGCAGATGCATCTTTCACTACATCCATGCGTTCAATATCCTTGGGGTTTATGGACATCGCTTTAGCCGAATCAGTTTTTACACCGTCAACTATATAAATCGGTTGCCTATTTCCGTTATTAATGGCATTAGCTACCTTGGTAGTATCCTGTGCTATTGCACCTATCGATGCAAACAGGCAAATCGCTAACAATAAATTCTTCATGGATTAGGTATTTGGTTAAGTTCAATATTTAGCGTTGCCGGCGTGCGGTTTTTGCGCGAACCCTTAGCCGGTATAAAAGTTGCCGATGCAATATCTGCACTGTATAATTTAAACAGTGCAAGCAGGTCGTCTTCATTACCACCTGTTAAGGTTGTGCCATCGCTCACCACATAATTTACGCCGTCATCCTTACCGCGGCGGCTGCGGATGTAGCTTTTATAGGCTTTTGAGAACGTTCCAAATTTATACTGGTAAAGCTTTTTACCATAAACTTTTGAGGTTACATTCAGCGTGGTATCATTATCCTTTGATCCAACAAATTTGGGTTGTATCAAGGTATCGATAAGCAGAATCTTCTCTGGTGATATATCCTGTACACTGCCGTAAGTCACTTCCTCATTGTAAATAAACGACTTTTTAACCGGCAATTGGCTTGGCCTTGTAACCGGGGCGGCCACGGTTCCGTTTGGCAGGTTTTTAGCTTTGATAAATACCGCACCGGCAGCCGCTTTGGCACCGTACATAGCGCGCGCGCTTTTGCGTTTCACTACCGATACTTCTATTACGTCGTCCACGTTCAGGTCGCGGAGGTTACCTTCGTAGGGCACATCATTGATCAGCACATAGGGTTTCTGTTCGCCATCCGGCGGATCGTTAAATACCATGTGTTTATCGGCATTCATGGTTACATACTGGAATTCGTCTTCCGGCTCGGGGTCGGGTTCAGAATAGCTGCTGCTGCCGCCACCGCGATGACGCTTTTTCTTTGACGATTTCTTTACAGACGAATGCTTTGCCTTCTTTTTCGAACTGCTTTTTTTCCGTTGGGCATCAGCGATGCCAACGGTAAAAAATACAAGCAATATGATCAACAGCCGTTTCATTAATCTTTTAACTGGTTTATTTTATCGGGGTTAATGGTTTTGTACCGGCGATAAACATTTAAAATTATAGCCAGCGCCACCGCAGTTGTTGCAGCGGCCAGCACAATGGCAAACAAAGCGAAAACCTGCCCGCCGTTATTAGCGCGGTCGAACTTTCCGAAGGCCACCAGGTTCAGTATTGCGGCATTAAGCATTAGCTCAATACCTATCAATATCTGTATGGCATTCTTTTTTGATACGATGATGAACAGGCCGATGCAAAACAGCAGCACGCTCACTATCATAAATTCCTGCTGGGTTATCATGTCTGGTTTGCTCCTTCCCTGCGTGATAGATGAGCAGCGCCAATCAAAGCCACCATCAGCAATATTGAAATTACCTCAAAGGGCAGCAAATAGCGCGTCATCAAATTAACGCCTATCTCGTTTATGGCCGTGCCATCTACCGGCATTACGTTGTGAGTTTCCACAGCAACTTTTATCCAGGGCAGGCTATCAACCTGTGCCTTAAATACCACGTTAAGCATGATCACCACAAACAAAGCCGCCAGAAACAATGCCGGAGCATTTTTTAAGCTGATGAATTTGCTGCTCTGCTCTTCTATTTTGTCCAACGCCTCTTTGCCAGAGAGCATAAAGGCAAATAATATCAATACCAAAATACCGCCTACATAAATTACCACCTGCGTAACAGCCACAAAATCGGCTAATGCCAATACATATAGACCCGCTAATCCGAACAGCGTGACAAAAAACATGAAGATGCTGCGCACTAAATTTTTCCCCGCCGCCACTACCAGTGCCGAGCCGAGGGTAACAAATGCCATCACATAGAACAAGATCTTTACCATCGTCATGCGCCATCTCCTTTCGCTTTAAGAGCTGCTGCCTTTGCTGCGGCTTTGGCGGCTTGCTGCTCATCAAACAGACGGCGTTTCTCGGCAGCATCTGCCGGCGACATGTCAGAGAACTCATAATTAAGATCGGCCAATTGAAAAACCGTGCGGTCGTACTGATTGGTCATGGTGATGCACTCTGTAGGGCACACAATGGTGCACAGGCCGCAGTACATGCACTTGGCCATATCAATATCAAACTTGGCCGCGTAAAGCAGTTTCTTTGAACCATCAGAGGTTTCGCCGATAACACCCTCAGTAGATTTTATGGATTCGATATCGATACAGTTAACCGGGCAGATCTTGGCGCAAAGGTCACATACAATGCAATCATCCATCTCCACATCCAACTGGTACCGGCCCACCTCGGGCACAGGCAATTGCTGACTTGGGTACTGGATAGTATTGGTACTTTCCTTTTGCTTAAAGTAGTTGTTATCCGTTACCGAAATAACCTTGCGTTTTGAATTAGACGTAAAAAGGGTCTTCATGGTAAGGGAAAGGCCCTTCCATGCAGTTGTTAATCCTTTTATTGTGCTCTTTATCAATCTAATTTGTTTTGAACCATGATTCACCTTATTAAAGGATTCTCATGATTTTTCTTTTGTCCTGATTCTTGATTCTAATATCTTGATTCTATTTTGTCACATTACCCACAATCGCCATACGCCAGATATCAGCATGCATAAAAATGCCAGCGGTGTAAGCACCTTCCAGCAAAGGTTCATCAACTGATCTACGCGCAAACGCGGCAGTGTCCACCTTATCCACATTTGTACGCCAACAAGGCCGAGCGATTTCAACAATATCCAGATGATCCCCCAACCTGCGCCGGTTGTCCAGTTGGCCAGTTTGGCTGCGCCGATATTGGGCAGCGGGGTATTCCAGGCACCCAGGAACAGCACTACGCCAATCATCGATACAAGGAACATCATCGAATACTCAGCCAAAAAAACCAGCGCAAACTGCAAGCCGGTAAACTCGGTATGGAATCCGGCTACCAGCTCCGATTCCGCTTCTGGGATATCAAAAGGTGCCCGGTTGCTCTCTGCCAATGAGGCAATAAAATATATTACAAAAGCCACCAGCAAATGCGGGGCTTTAAAAACATTCCATGACAGGATACCGCCAATGTGCGTTACATCCCACAAACCAAAAAACTTTACCTGCTCTGCCGATAACACGCCCTGCTGCATGGCTATATCCTGCAGGTTAAGTGTTTGCGCTACCATCACTACGGCAATGATAGAAAAACCGGCCGGTATCTCGTAAGAGATGATCTGTGCGGCAGACCGCATGGCACCTAAAATGGAGTATTTGTTGTTTGATCCCCAACCGGCCATCAGGATACCCAAAGTCTCGATAGAGATAATGGCGAACACGTAATACAGTCCAATATTGATATTGGCGGGGATAAGGCCCGGCCCCCATGGCAGCGCCACAAAGCCAAGGTAAACACCAATAAAGATGATAACGGGTGCAGCAATGAATAAGACCTTATCAGCAGCAGCAGGGATGATGATCTCCTTCTGTGCCATTTTTATCATATCGGCCAACACCTGGAGCGAACCATATTTACCGGTCTCCATTGGGCCTAAACGGTTTTGGATAAAGGCGCTCACCTTACGTTCGGCGTATACACCAAACATGGTAAACAGGGCCACAAAACCAAATAAACCCGCAGCAACGATAAAATATGTAAGATAAAAATTCAAGTCGGTTTGCTAAGGTTGCAAACTTACTAAATACAGGGGATAGTTGACTGTTTTGGTAGTGGTTTTTTAAGGCTTATTTAGAATGTTTCTATCATTAAAATAATAAATGCTTAGCACTTACGCACATCAGTAAATGTGCTTTGGATATCGCCGCCAAAAAACTCAGATGCATGCTTATTAAACTCAGGTGTATTATCCATAGTAGTGAAAAACTTGCGGGTACCGTTTTGGGTAAGGCGCTGCTCCATTTCGGGATGGCGCTGAAGATATGATGATAAACTTTCTGCTACTATATCGCCCTGGCCAACTACTTTGATATTTGATGGCAAATGCATCTTGATCTTATCCTGCAAAAGTGGGTAATGTGTACAAGCCAGCAAGATGGTATCAATATCTGATGATTGCGCCATCAGTTCATCCAAATACTGTTTGACATAATAATCGGCTCCCGAATTTTTATAGTCGCCGCTTTCTATCAATGGCACCCACAGTGGGCAGGCTTGCTGATAAACTTTCAGCTCGGGCGCGAAATGTTCTATCTCTAAAAGGTATGAGCCGGATTGTACCGTACCGTTAGTACCTAATACGCCGATATTTTTGGTTTGGGTATAATTGCCAATAACTTCTGCCGTGGGGCGGATAACGCCCAATACGCGTTCGTCGGGATGGCTCTTTGGCAGATC
Organism: Mucilaginibacter sp.; assembly: GCA_016763755.1. Taxonomy (GTDB): domain Bacteria; phylum Bacteroidota; class Bacteroidia; order Sphingobacteriales; family Sphingobacteriaceae; genus Mucilaginibacter. The sequence continues at coordinate 3,778 of JAESTD010000009.1, read as the reverse complement.
ATTCTGTTGGATGGTACGCAGGGCTTTGGCCGATGCAGTATTGCAAGCCAGGATGATCAATGGGCAGCCCTGCGCAAACATCCATTGCACGCACTCCCACGTGTACTGATGGATGGTGGTAAAAGACCGGTTGCCATAAGGTGCCCGGCCATTATCGCCAAGGTACAGATAATCATAAGCCGGCAGTTTCCCAACTATCGACCTGAACACGGTTAAGCCACCTATGCCCGAATCAAAAATACCTATTGGCCCTTGTGCTATCATTTGTCCAAAAATAAAAAAAGCGCCCTGCATTGCGGGCGCTTTCCTTGTTATTTAACGTTTAAATTATTTTAAGCCTAATTTAGTTTTAACGATCGGCAACAGATCATCAGCAGCCGGAGATACAACTAAGTAATCGTTAGTAGTATCTAAGACATAACCGTAACCTTTTTCTTTAGCAGCAGCTTCAACAGCAGCACGAGCTTTATCGATAAGTGGTTTACCCAACTCACGTTGTTTAGCTTCTACCTGTTGTTGTGAAGATTGTTGGTAATCTTGTAAACGTTTTGCAATATCCTGCAATTCGTTTTCAGCAGCAGTTTTCTGCGCATCGGTCATGCTCGCTCTTTTGCCGGTGTAAGCCTGGCCTTTAGTTTGGTACTCATTGTTCATAGTAGTTAACTGATCAATGAATTGCTTTTGGTATGCTTCAAGCTGAGTTTTAACGGTTTTAGTTTCAGGCATTAGGTCAATTAACTGCTGGAAGTTGATGTGACCAATTTTAGACTGGGCCTGGGCAAAGTTGCCTGCAAATAACATTCCTGCTGCAACTAAAGCAACTTTAAGTAGTTTTTTCATTTTTGATTTTCTGTGTTTAATAATAGTTCTATTGTATAATCTTTACTTGGCTAACACACCCGGTTTTAGGCCCAGGCGGGTTATCACTTCATCACTCTTGTTATAACGAGGGCTTGCATATAGCATAATTACCTCGCTGTTTTTATCAAAAATCATGTCCAGGTTTTCGCTCTCGGCTACGGCCTGCACAGCTTTAGACACCCTATCTTGGATAGGTTTAATCAATGCATTGCTTTTTTTAGAAAGGTCCCCATCTGGGCCAAAAATCTGGCGCTGGTAATCTTTCGCTGCCTTTTCTTTTCCCACGATCTCCGCTTCGCGGCGCTTACGTTGCTCCGGCGTCATCAGCACCTGGTCTGCCTGGTATGCTTTGTACAGTCGTTCAATTTCCTGGAAACGGCCATCAACATCTTTCTGCCAGGTTTCTGATAAAGCAGCAAGCTGTTTCTGCGATGAAGCGTACTCCGGCATGTGCTTTAAAATGTACTCAGAGTCTACATAAGCAAAGCGCTGGGCAAATGCTGCTGTAAATGCACTGAACGTAAAAAACAGTACTAAAATTATCTTCCTCATAATGCGAATATGCAAAATTAATTAAATCCGCCGCTTAAGCTTTGTGAAATTGTGAAGTGGAAGTGACCTTTGTTTGCATCTGGCGCACCAGGTATCTTGTCGAAACCATAACCATAATCCAAACCAAGTAAACCAAATATAGGTAAGAATATCCTTGCACCCACACCAACCGAACGCCTAACGTTAAACGGATTAAACTGGCTAAAATTATCCCAAACGTTACCACCTTCGGCAAATGCCTCAAGGAAAATGGTTGCCGACTGGCTTGCAATAACCGGGTGCCTTAACTCGAGCGTATACTTATTGTAGATGGCGTTACCCTGGTTGGTGTTTGCGTTTTGATTTGAACCAATAGGTACAATTGAGAAGTTCTCATAACCGCGCAAGCCAATTATATCCGTACCCTGCAGGTACTGGTAGCTTTGCATACCATCACCACCCAATTTGAAACGCTCAAATGGTGATGCACCTACTATTTTGTTGTATTGGCCCAGGTAACCAAAACGCACCTGCGACATTAATACCAGCTTACCGGCAATGCGGTTAAACCACTGCGCATCAAATTTCCATTTGTAGTACTCCACAAAATGGTAACGCTCCTCTGGTGTTGCAATGTTATAATTTACATTGTTGAACAGCGAGTACGGCGGTGTTGCCTGTATAGTTAATTTAATATTTGAACCCTGTGTTGGGTAGATAGGCGCATCAACCGAGTTACGGCTTAACTCTTGCGTTAATTTAATGTTGTATGATGTACCGTTCTGCAATACGTAACCGGTATAGTTATCCAGATCGTAATGGTCAAAGTTTAACGAGTAGTTTAACTGGAAATAGTTATCCGGCCAGTTTAAGCGCCTACCCAATGTTATACCCACACCGTTTATGCGCAAACGGTTGTAATAAGGGCTTGATTTTGGATAATATTGACCTGTTGACGCACCTTGCGTATAAGCTGATACCGCAAAGTAAATCGGCTTTTTACCACCCAACCAAGGCTCGGAGAATGTGAACGAGAAGTTTTGATAGATACGCCCGCTCGACTGGCCCCTTAAGCTCAGTTTCTGGCCATCACCCTTAGGTAGTGGTTTATAAGCTTTCCAGTTAAATATGTTACGTAACGAGAAGTTGTTAAATGTTAAACCCAGGGTACCCACCAATTGGCCCCCACCAAAACCACCTGATAGCTCTATCTGGTCTGATGGTTTTTCAACTACGTTATAAACCAGGTCAACAGTACCATCAACGGGGTTAATGTTTGTTGGTTTTGGTTCTGTTTTTTGCTCATCAAAGTTACCCAACTGACCAATTTCGCGCGCACTACGGATCAATAATTCTTTATTGAATTTTTGCCCCGGCTTAGTACGGATCTCGCGCATAACCACCTTATCATTTGTAACATCGTTACCTTTTAGTATAACGCGGTTAATGGTATACTGTGGGCCTTCGTAAATACGGATGTCCAGGTCAACAGTATCATTATATACGCGGGTTTGCACCGGGTCGGCATTAAAGGTAAGGTAACCGTTGTTAAGGTATAATGATGATACGTCATCGTTATTTGGCGTTGGGCCGGTTAAGCGTTTGTTTAATTCATCCTCGCTAAAAACCTGCCCTTTCTCGATAGAAAGAATCTTGGTTAACAGTTCTGAATTATACGTTGCATTACCTGAGAAATTAACTTTACCGAAGTAGTATTTGGGGCCTTCGTGTAATTTAATGCGTACGTCAACGGTTTTATCATCGTGCATGGTAACCGTATCGCTAATGATCTCGGCATCGCGGTAACCGCGTTCCTGCATTTTCTCTACCAGGGTTTGCTTGTCCTCGTCATACTTATCCTGCTTAAATTTCTTTGAGCCGAATATGTGCCATATTTTCTTAGGGCGTGTATTCTTTAAAAAGCCGCGCAACGTAGAAGCCGATAGCTTACTGTTACCTTCAAACGTAACACTGTTTATCTTAACCTTGCTGTGTTTATTTACGGCAACATCAAGTATAACGCTGTTGGCATCGCCCGGGTCTTTGGTTTGTTTTGTTTCTACTGTAGTATTAAGATATCCTTTCTCATGAAAGTGTTTCTTGATGATAGCAGTAGTAGTACTTATCAGGTTTTCGTTAACAATTTTACCTGTTTTATCATTCAGTTTTTTGTTAAGGTCTTCTATCTCACCTTTACGCAAACCGGTAATATGCAGGCGCGATAAACGCGGGCGCTCGGTCACAGCTATCTCCAGGAAAATGGTATCGGCATGGATAGCAGTAACGTTCAGCTGCACATCATCAAATAAACCCTGTTTGTAAAGGTCTTTAATAACAGTTGCATTTTGCTCGCCCGGAAGGTTTATCTTATCCCCTTTATTAAGTT
>JAESTD010000100.1 GCA_016763755.1 Mucilaginibacter sp. | reverse complement strand
CCTGCAAACTCAATCATGCAGGATACTATAGCACCCGATACCTCGATGATTGCTGGAATAGCCAAGCTTTAACAAATTCATCATAAAAATGCCCGAAGGACCATTCTTCGGGCATTTTTATTATTTTATTATAGCGCGGTTAAACCGGCTAAAGTTTCGCTATCAGCTAAAAACTTTTTGAGGTGTCCGTACAGCACTTCATCTAACCCGTAAACATCGGGGCGATATTGCAGCGTGCCATTGCCATCCATCCAGCAGGTTACATAAGTTAAGTATACGGGTACTTTTTTTGGCAGATCTAAAGTGGTTGGCGAAGGTTTCGGTTCGGCCATATCTTTTGCTATGGTATCGTACGATGGGCTTTCGCCAAACAGATTTTTGGCCAAAGCAAGCGGGTCGCCAACGCGCACACAGCCATGGCTAAGTGCACGCATTTTTTCGTTAAACTTATTTCTTGCAGGTGTATCGTGTAAATAAACGCTGCTATTGTTATTAAACAGAAATTTGATCTTGCCCAATGAGTTTTCATCGCCGGGGCGTTGCTTAAACTCGTAATCCCCTGGTTTTGCAGTCAGCCAGTCAATGGTTTCAGGGTCTTCCATTTTTTTGCCGTTCTTGTATACATCAATCCCCTTGTTTTCCAGGTAATATGGGTCTTCATCAGCCTCAATCATTATCTCCTTGGTGGCTATGCTCCGCGGAATGTTCCATACGGGATTTACCTGTGCGGCATATATCTTACTATTTAGCTGTGGTGTCTCGCGGTTAACGGGCTTCTCTTCTTTGTTACTCTCGTTGTCATCTTTCAGCGATATTGTATTGTCCTTATGCCCTTCGCCAACTATCACCTTCATATTTAACACCGATTCCCCGTTTTCTATCACATCTAAACGATAATCGGGAATATTCACAATTACATACTTAGGTTCGTATGGTTTATTGCGCCAACGCAGGCGCTCCATGTTCACAACCAGGTAGTGTTGGGTTTCTTCCTTGGTCATACCTTCGGCAGTGCCGCCGGCAATTAAGGCTTTCTGCAACAGCAAATATTGCGGGTTTTTTGGTTGGATGCTGTCCAGCAGTGTTTTTAAATTATTTGCACGAAGCGTTGCAAACATCGACGTGCTATCAGGCCTTTTGGTGGCCATAAAATAACGTTGATATATTTTTTTGGGGCTTATTAAGCCATATTGCAAGGCGTTAGCGTAATTAACCAACGAGTTTGCGGTAAGCATCTCCAGCATTGCCATATCATGGTACGCTTCCTTAAGACTTTTAATTGCTGTTTTGCTTCTGATTTTGGCTGCCAATTGTTTTATCTGATCGGCTTTAAACATTTTAGGATCAAGACCGTGCTGACCGGCCTTTTCAAAATAGTTAGCAGCGAGGTCAATATCGCCATTAAAGGTATGATCCATTACAAAAGCAGGATCATAGTTGTTTTGCTCATAAAACGCAGTAATGATTTGCGGTTGGTTCATTTTGCTTTTCTCGGCCTGCAGCATTTCTTTAAATACTACCGCCAGGCTATCGGCGTCTGCATCTTTAAAAACTTTGTTCTGTGTTTTAATAAATAATTGCTCACCAAGCTCAGAGCGCTTCTTTTTTGTACAGCTTTGTGTTAGCAGGCCGGCTGCAAGCAGAAGGAAGATGAAGGTTAACGGTATTGGGTTTTTAGAGGAAGTTACAATTATCATTATATAAATATGGATGGATGCCTGCCTGAATGCAATACTTGTTCCAAAAAAATTATTGCTTGTTCCCGACAATGGCCCTACGCTCAATTTTTATATTTGAGAATGAATGAAGCTAACCTGCCAGAAGTTTGGTTACGCGGCCCGCTTGCCGATATACCTGCATTATTGCAGCCGGTTGCACACGCGTTACTGCAAGCAAGAGAGGAACTTAACCGCTTGATGCAAGACTTTCCTGACGAGCTGCTTTGGGAGAAAGTAGCCGGCATGGCTTCGCCGGGTTTCCATTTGCAGCATTTAACAGGCGTAATTGATCGCTTATTTACTTATGCACAGGGGAAATTACTAAGCGATGCCCAGCTTGATTACCTTGCTAACGAAGGTAAGCCGACCAATAAAGCATACAGCACAATGCAATTGGTGGATGCTTTTAACAGGGAAGTAGATCTCGCTTTGAAACAATTATCCGCAACAGGCGATACTGTATTGACAGATTTTAGGGGAGTTGGCCGAGAGCAAATGCCATCAACCGTTATAGGTCTTTACACGCACTCGGCAGAGCATACCATGCGGCATTTGGGCCAACTGATAGTAACTGTTAAAGTACTACTGGCTGCAAAGTAAGTTTATTGATTTACGATGCCGGCCACATCGCGGTAGTCGATGGCGCGGTACGTTACCGGTGCTTCGGGATATTTATTCTCAGGGTCGAACAGAAAAGTATCGATACCTAACTCATTAGCAAATTTGATCTCAGATTGCGGGTCGTCGCCAATCACCAGCATTTCCTCGGCTATATAGCCATTATCCATCATGATCTGCTGAAAAACATCACCCTTATTTATTTTAGATAGCTCAGGATCAACCACGTATACTTTCTTAAAATCATCGTTAATGCCTAACATCTTAACCTTGCTGTGCTGCAATTTCGTGAAGCCTGTGGTAACTAAAAATTTATCCGCATTGATTCCACGCAGTCTGTCATATTCGGCATAGGCCTGCATAGGCTCTTCGTAAGTGGCATTCCGCAGAAGTTGCATACCTTTCTCTTTCAACTCCGGGCTAAACCCAAATTCATCGGCAACGTGCTGGTAAGGCCGGCGCGTAAGCTCTTCTTTGGCTTTAGCGGCCGTTTGCTCATCCACGTTATCATCTACTAATTTAAAAAGCTGCGCAAACAGGTTTTCTGAAATTGATTTTACGGGATAAATGGTGTTATCAAGGTCGAGAATCAATACGCGTTTCATAGAGTAATTATAACGTTTTGCGGCGTTAAAGCGTATGTACAATTGTTTTATTACTGTAAAAAGCTTAAGACAAAAAGACCAAAGCCGAAAGCTTTTTACTTTAAGCTTTTAGCTTTTGGCTACAATTTTGCCGAACGATTCCTTAATAAATGATCTGCAATAACCAATGCCGCCATAGCCTCAACAATCGGTACTGCGCGTGGCACTACGCAAGGGTCATGACGGCCTTTGCCCGAGATCTCTGCCGCGTTACCCTCGCCATCAATGGTTTGCTGGTTGTGCATAATAGTGGCAACAGGTTTAAAAGCAACTTTAAACTCGATAGGCATGCCATTGCTGATACCACCCTGGATACCGCCCGAGAAATTAGAACGGGTAATGACTTTGCCTTGCGTATCTTTCATAAAGATGTCGTTATGCTCTGAGCCGCGCATTTCACTGCCGCTGAAACCCGAGCCAAATTCAAAGCCGTGAACTGCATTGATGCTTAGCATGGCTTTGCCTAAGTCAGCGTGAAGTTTGTCGAAAACAGGCTCCCCCAAACCAACCGGAACGTTTTTGATATAGCAACTTACTTTACCGCCAACAGTATCTCCATCTTTACGCACACCATCTATAAAAGCTATCATTTCTTCCGCAGTGGCAGGGTCGGCGCAGCGGACGATGTTTTGCTCGCGCTGGGCGATAAACTCATCTGCATCGTTTATAGATACGTTTGGTGCATCGATTTTACCTACACTGCTTACATGGGCAACAATCTCGATGCCCTGGCTTTTAAGCAGCAGCTTTGCCAAAGCTCCCGCAGCTACGCGAGCTGCTGTTTCTCGGGCTGATGAACGGCCGCCACCACGGTGGTCGCGGATGCCGTATTTGGTGGCATAGGTGTAATCTGCATGCGAGGGGCGGAAAACATCAACGTTATGGCTGTAATCCTTTGAGCGCTGGTCCTCGTTCGGGATGATCATGGCGATAGGCGTGCCGGTAGTTTTACCCTCGAATGTGCCCGAAAGTATCTTAACAGTATCGCTCTCCTTGCGCTGCGTAGTGATTTTTGACTGACCGGGCTTGCGTTTATCCAGCTCGCCTTGTATATAATCCAGATCTACCTCAACGCCAGCCGGGCAGCCATCAATGATGACGCCGATAGCTTCGCCGTGTGATTCGCCAAATGTTGTTATCCTGAATAGTTGCCCAAATGAGTTGCCTGCCATATGCCCCCTTAACCCCCTGAAGGGGGAATTTTTGATTTGTTAAATGTATAATTGTTACGATGTCATTGCGAGGAGCGTAGCGACGTGGCAATCTCCTCGCGTTTATTTCAGCGAGGAGATTGCCACGCTATCTCTCGCAATGACATCTATATTTTTACGCTACCGGCTCTGATTTAAACCCAACCTTCGCCAAATCCGTCCAGAACGCCGGGTATGATTTGCTTACCACCTCGGCGTCTTCTATCTCAAGCTCGGGTATCAAGATTGCCAGCGGTGCAAAGGCCATTGCCATGCGGTGATCATCATACGTGCTGATGAATATACGCTGCGGCAGGTTACGTTCGCTGCAATCCAGTTTGTAAACCTGTCCTTTTTCTATCAGCTTAACACCGATTTTAGCCAATTCGGTTTGCAGGGCCAATACACGGTCGGTTTCTTTGATTTTTAAAGTCTCCAATCCGGTAAAAGTAGCCTCATGGCCCAAGGCTGCGCATACTACAATGACGGTCTGCGCCAGATCCGGGCACTCCTTCATATCAAATATCTTGCGGATTACAGGCTTAACCTCTTTAGTAAGGTAAACGCCGCCGTCCTTAAATACAGATGTGATACCAAAGTTGGCCATTATTTCGGTGATAACGCTATCACCCTGCAGGCTATATGATGTTAATCCCGGCAGGAAAAGTTCCGCTTCGTCGCTTAGCGCTGCAATAGCATACCAGTATGATGCTGCGCTCCAATCTGGTTCAACATGGATATTGGTGTGCGCAAAATCCTGATGCGCTATGGCAATAACATTGCCCGTCCAAATATGTCTAATACCTGCTTGACTTAACATGGCTAACGTCATCTCCACATAAGGTTTTGAGGTTAATTCCCCATCGATATGAAGTTCCAAGCCTTGCGGTAGTTTAGCAGCTATTAATAATAAAGCAGTGATGTACTGGCTACTGATATCACCTTTTATAGTGATTGCATTTGTTTGCTGCTCAAAATTGCCGTTCAAATTAATAGGTGGATAACCCTCGTTTTCCTCGTAGCCAATGTTGGCGCCTAAGGTACGTAAGGCATCCACCAAAATACCTATTGGCCTTTGTTTCATGCGTGCACTACCGGTAAGCACTACCTGCTCATTGCCAATGGCATAATAAGCGGTTAGGAAACGCATAGCAGTGCCAGCAGGGCCGATATCTACAAGTTTTAAGTCTTGAGTCTTGAGTTCTGAGCCATGTTGGCTTTGGACTTCAGACTTCGGACTTTCGGCTTTCCTCAATATTCCCGCCAGCAGAACAGCATCTGCAGCGTCTGATATATTATCAACTTTAACTTTACCATCGCTCAGCGCCTCGATCACCAGTGCGCGGTTACACTCGCTTTTTGAGCCGGTAAGTTGTATGGTGCCGTTGGCCGTTTTGCCTTGTTTAGTAAGTATGATGTTATGTTTTGCCATAGTAGCCTCACCTAAATCCTCTCCAAAGGAGAGGATTTTAAGTATCTTATTATGATTTATAAATTCAATGAACCCTTCTCCTTTGGAGAGGGGCACGGATGAGGCGAATTACGCGTGCGTTAAGTTTTCTTTTGGTTGCTCAATACCTTCGTTCAGGATCAATCCCTGGCGGCGGATAGATTCAGTGTGTACCAGTTCAAGCAACTTCTCGGTAAACTCCGGGCTTAGTTTTAATGCTTTACCATAATCGGTAGTTTTCTTCAGGATCTCTTCCCAACGGTTTACCTGTAAAATGGTGATATTATTGTCTTTTTTGTATTTACCGATCTGTTCAGAAATGGTCATACGCTCGGCAACTTTCTGGATGATCAGGTCGTCAATTTTATCTATCTGGCTACGTAGCTCAGCTAATTTATCTTTAACCTCGGTGTTTTTAACTTCAGCTTTACGAAGCGCCAGGTTATCGATGATATCGGTTAACGCAGCAGGAGTAACCTGTTGTTTAGCATCAGTCCATGCAACGGTAGGGTCGATGTGTGATTCGATCATCAAGCCTTGCATATCCAGGTCGATAGCTTTCTGAGATATATAACCTATCAGATCACGGTTGCCAGTAATGTGACTTGGATCATTGATGATAGGTAACTCAGGAACCAAAGTTTTTAAGCTGATTGCAACATCCCACATCGGCTCGTTACGGAATGCTGATTTTTCGTAAGATGAGAAACCGCGGTGAATAGCCGCCAGTTTGGTGATACCCGCGTTGTTGATACGCTCTAAAGCACCAACCCATAATGAAAGATCTGGGTTAACCGGGTTTTTAACCATTACAGGCACATCAACACCTTTAAGCGCATCAGCAATTTCCTGTACAGTGAAAGGGTTAGCAGTTGAACGCGCGCCTACCCAAAGAATGTCGACACCAGCAGCTAAAGCTTCTTCAACGTGTTTTGCAGTGGCAACCTCAACAGCAGTAGGCAAGCCTGTTTCTGCTTTGGCGCGTTTTAACCACTCCAAACCAATGCTGCCGATACCTTCAAACTCGCCGGGGCGGGTACGTGGTTTCCAGATACCAGCGCGCAGTGCAGTTACTTTGCCGGTTTTAGCTAATAAATGAGCAGTAGCTACCAACTGATCTTCAGTTTCGGCACTGCATGGCCCTGCAATTAACAAAGGCTGTTTGCCTTCTTTGTTTATCCAGGTGTTTAGGGGCTGTATGTTTAAATTCAGTTTTATATCGTTTTTGTGTTAGTCCGTAAGTCCGATAAGTCGGTAAGTCCGGTGATTTTTTGTTGTTTTATATTGTTGTTAGTTGTTAGTTCAATTTTTTACTCTTTTGGCCTTTGCGACTCCCCGGATTTCCGACCAAAGCCTATTCTATCTTCTTCACCGTTATATATCTTTTAGTGTTATCTACCTTAGGCTGAGGTTTCGGCGTGTCGTCTTCTACATAGCGTTGATACTCGCCCAGTATGTTAAAATTGTGTGTATATTTAAGTATGCCGCGTATGGCGTTGTCAAATTGTTTAGGTTCTTCCCACTCAATATCTACATAAAAGTTGTACTCGTTGCGTTTGCCTAAAACCGGCATGCTTTGAATCTTGCTCATGTTCACATTCTCGTGGCAGAAAATGTTGAGCACTTTCGCCAGCGCACCCACTTCATTATTTACCTGGAAACAAAGCGACGCCTTATTTGCAGGGCCTTTTTTCTTGTTATTCTCATGCGTGGTGAGGATCAAAAAGCGGGTGAAGTTGAGTTTGTTAGACTCGATACGGCGCTCCAAAACATCTAAGCCGTAAAGCTGCGCCGCAAGTGTGTTTGCAATGGCAACGGTATCAGTTAATTGCTCATCGCGGATTCTTTTTGCGCAAGCTGCCGTATCATTACTTTCAACGATCTTTAAGTGCGGATACTCATCGAAGAAATCGATACACTGGCGGATAGCGATGGGATGGGACGTAACATATTTAACATCATCAAACCTTACACCGGGCAGCGCCATCAGGTGCAGCTGGATAGGTACATACACCTCACCAACTACCGGGTAGCTATAGCCCATCATGAGCGAGTAATTAGGCAGAATACTACCAGCAATACTGTTTTCAATGGCCATTACTATGTAATCGGCTTCTTTATTTTTAAGCGCTTCAAATGTTTGCTTAAAAGAGTTACACTCAATGGTTTCGATGTTTTCACCAAAGTATCTGAAAGCGGCTTCCTCGTGGAAAGAAGCGCGTATTCCTTGTATGGCAACCCTCGGTTTATCAGTTTTCATAAATGCCCTGTAAAGCAAAAAGTCCCGGCTTGTTGGGCCGGGACTTTTCAGTTCTTTCTTTTATGTTTTTTGTACATATCAGTCCCGGCTCTTACTGCTAAAGTAAAAGTAGAAACCCCAGAAATATGCACGTTGTGTGTTCATTGTATTTGTTATGCCGAAAATGTACAAGTAAAAATTGTTTTGTCAATAGATAATTTTATTTTTCTTAAAATTTATTGACCGAACGGAATTTTATTTGGTAAAAATGATTTTGACTTGTTTTGGATATTAGGTTAGTAGAGCGTATAAAATTCGCTGTAAGCGTGGACGCTTACAGCAAATTTTGTTCGAGTGCGGACACTTAAACTAACTCTTGCTCTTTCTTATACTCCTTTTGCAAAACCTTTGCAGTTTGGGTACTGCCATCGTGGCTCCAGCCGGGTGGGTTAAAAAGGTATTTTAGCTTGTTGCTAAAGCCGGGGGCTTTCTTAACATCGGCTATCAGGGCTTTCCATTCGTGGAAGATCACGTTAATCGGACCCATATCTTCGGGCTGGTGGGTGAGGCCATATTTTACAGGTTCATCTGCATCCTCATCATGGAAGGTGCCAAACATTCTATCCCAAAGAATCAAAACCATCCCCATGTTTTTATCCAGATAGGGAATGTTTGACGCATGGTGAACGCGGTGATGTGCCGGTGTTACAAAAATCCAGCCGTACCACTTTGGCAAAGGTACATTGTATTGTGTATGCACCATGTTTCCGTATAGTTGGGTAACTAAATAGGCATATAAAATATCTACTGCGTTAAATCCCATCAGCGCAAGCGGCAAATAAAAAAAGGTGCGATATAATGGTTCAAAAACAGTAGAGCGGAAACCCGTAGTAAAATTAAAATGTTCTGACGAGTGGTGCGTTACATGCATAGCCCAAAATAGCCTGCAGTAATGGCCGGTATAATGTAAAACCCAATACAAAAAATCCTGCACTACAACGAGAATAAACCAATACCAAAAAGGATTTTCTATCTCGAAAAAGCGATACTGCCAGGTAAAGTGCAGCAAAAAAAATGTACTGCCGTTTACGGCCAGATTCAAGATAAAAGCCAGGGATGTAAGGTAGATATTGGTCAGTGTATCGCGTTTTTCGTAGTATTTACGGTTTTCGCGATAACTAAAATACATTTCGGTAAGCGTAAGTAATACCAATAAACTTACCAGTACGATAACGGCTTCTGAGCGTGAATCTAAAGAGGACATTTTACAATGCTGCGTAATACCTTAAGCTGTCGCAAATTTCGGCAGGTGTGCATACATTGTCAATACTGTATTGTCCTATACGTGTCAATAAAGTACAATTGATATTTCCATTCTCGTTCTTTTTATCATTCTGCATGTGTTGCAGCAGGATGTCAAAAGTTTCTTCTTTGAGTTGATAATGTGGATAAAGGCTACTCAGTACGTCAGTTATCTCTTGTAAATCGGCATCAGGTAAACCGGTTTTTTTGTTGGCTAACCAGGCTTCGCAAATCATACCTATGGCAATGGCTTCACCATGGGTAAGATGGTTATCATCATTCATTAACGAATAGGTCTCCACTGCATGACCTATGGTATGGCCAAGGTTAAGTGCTTTGCGGATACCTTTTTCATGCGGATCCTCGATCACTACCTCGTTTTTGATCTCAACTGAACGGTGCACCAATTCTACAGATGGTAAAGTCAGGTCGCTGTTCTTAAGATCATCCCAGTAAGCGCTGTCAACTATTAAGCCATGTTTCAGCATCTCTGCAAGGCCTGACAGGATCTGGCGAGGCGGAAGGGTCTTCAGGAAATCAACGTCCATAAATACCGCCTTGGGTTGCGTAAATGTGCCAATGATGTTCTTAACTCCATCCAAATCTACACCGGTTTTACCGCCTACAGAGGCATCAACCTGGGCCGATAAGGTAGTAGGTACCTGCACAAAGTCGATACCGCGTTTATAGGTAGAGGCCACAAAGCCGCCCATATCGGTAATAACACCGCCGCCAACGTTTATCATTAGCGCTTTGCGGTCAGCACCAAAGTCGATCAACATTTTCCAGATCCCAACGCAGAAATCAATATTCTTGCTTTCTTCGCCGGCGTTAACTTCTATAATGTCCGTTTTATCGAGATGAGCCAAAGCGGTTTGAATTGCCGGCAGGCAAAATTCGCCGGTATTTTCATCAGTAAGGATAAAAAGCCGCGAGTAATTGCCGCGCTCAACAAACTTTACAAGTTCCTGTATGCTGTTCTCAAAAAATATAGGGTAGCTGTCGCTTTGAATGGTTTGCATGGCAGATTTTAGATCACTTTTATTTGCTGGCCATTAAATTCAACAATATCGCCAACCTTTACTTTAAGGCGTTTGCGGTAATCAACCTGGCCGTTATATTTCACTTCGCCCTCGGCCACTACAATTTGTGCCTCGCCGCCGGTTTGCACCAAATTAACTGCCTTAAGCAGTTGTATCATTGGGATATAATCGCCCTCTACCTTAAATTCAATCATGATGGGCAAAATTAAACTATTCATACAATATTGAGTTATCATTTTATAATTTTGCACCCGGTTAGGAGTTAATAGAAAATGGCGCACACTTAGTGAAAAATTCACCAGGTTTGTAGTTGCCATTTGTGTTTCATCCCGAACGCCTCAGATAAATGAACGAAAAACTGTCCTTCGAAAATACCGAGATCGCTTTCCGCCACTCAACAAATAAAGATCTTGATCGTGCTTATTGGCTATTTAGGGCCATCAATGTGAACTTCCTGGTTAAAATAGGCCCTGCGATCACAAACTTTGCTATGAAGATAGGTTTGCCCATTAAAGGTATAATCAAATCAACCATCTTTAAACATTTCTGTGGCGGCGAAACCATTGCAGAATGTTCAAAAACTACGATCAACCTTGCTGCAGGTGGCGTAGGTACCATACTCGATTATTCGGTAGAAGGGGAAGACAGCGAAAAAGTTTTCGATAGGACCCGCGACGAGATTATCCGTACCATTTTAACCGCTGCAAAAAGCAAAAGCATCCCACTTACAGTTTTTAAAGTGACGGGGGTTGCACGCTTTGCTTTGTTAGAGAAACTGGATACCGGCTTAAAGTTGAGTATCGAAGAACAAATAGAATGGCAAACCGCGCAAGACAGGGTTTTGGCCATCTGCGAAATGGCGCATTCTGAAGGTGTGCCTGTGATGATAGATGCCGAGGAGAGCTGGATCCAAAAAACCATAGACCACCTTGCGCTGAATATGATGCGCTTCTTCAATAAAGAAACAAACATTGTTTACAATACTTACCAGTTATACCGCCACGATAAGCTGGCTTCATTAATTGCTGACCACGCTGTTGCCGAACAGGAAGGTTTTATACTTGGAGCCAAAATAGTACGCGGTGCGTATATGGAGAAAGAACGCAAACGCGCTGAAGAAAAAAGTTATCCGTCGCCTATACAACCCAACAAAGAAGCTACAGACCGCGATTATGACGACGCCATTATTTATTGTGCTGATAATGTTGATAATATTGCTTTTGTTGGCGGTACGCACAACGAAGATAGCTGCCGTTTATTAGCCGACCTGCTGAACGCAAAGAAAATAGAACACAAAAACCCCCATGTATATTTTTCCCAGCTATTAGGCATGAGCGACAACCTGAGCTTTAATTTGGCCAATGCAAATTACAATGTTGCCAAGTATGTGCCTTATGGGCCTGTTAAAGCAGTGTTGCCATACCTTTTCAGACGCGCGCAAGAGAATACCGCGATTGCCGGGCAAATGAGCCGCGAGTTAAGCCTGATAAGCAAAGAACGGAAAAGAAGAGCTGAGTGACTAACTTCGGATGACATTAATATCAACGGAGATATATCTCATTGGCCTGCTCATGTTTAACAATTACCCTATAGACGAAATTCGTGAGTGAGGGTGTGTAAAAAAAGTCTAAGGGTGATAAGGTTAACTCAAGTTGATAACGCTTGGCAATTTGAGGAGAGTATTGAGCGAAGCTTAAGCCTGTCAAGAAACTTGTTTACTACAAAATTTACCTGGTTAAGCTTAGCCATTGTCGCGCATGTTAAGGCAATCTTTCCTTTCAAATATGTTATTTGCTGGCGTTTAGTAAGGCTTATCAGCTAATTTAAATACGTGGCGGCTATTGCATTTTATAAAGCGGGGAAAAAGTTTATTTTTGTGATTGCTGTAAAGCAGTTTTTCCCTAATGAAATCAACCAGACCTTTAGACTATTTGTTTTTAGTTAAAATGTGCCTGCTTTGTGTGGGTATGTTGCTTTCTATAGAATTGAGAGCTCAAACTGATCGGGAGTTTTGGTTTGTTGCTCCAAATGTATATCAAGACCCCACACGTGATTTTAATAAACCAATAGTACTAAGGCTTACCAGCTTCACTACACCGGCAACGGTAACGATATCAATGCCTGCCGACCCCTCGTTTACGCCCATTGTGCGAAGTGTAGGAGCCAATTCCACGGAAAGTGTTGACCTATCGGCATCGATAAATAAGCTACAGAATAAGCCTGCCAATACCACTCTTAATAAGGGTTTACTCATTACATCTACCGCCGATATCACTGCTTATTACGAAGTAGTTAGCGGATGTGACTGTAACCCGGAGATATTTTCTCTCAAGGGTAAAAACGCTCTTGGTAACGAGTTTTTTATATCATCACAGTTTACTTTTGACGAATCTACATCTTATGAGGCTACTAACGCATTTGATATCGTGGCCACTAGAGATGGTACGCATGTGACTATAACACCCACAAAGAATATAGTAGGGCATGCCGCAAACGTGGCATTTACCATTACCCTAAATAAGGGGCAAACCTATTCGGCCCAAGCTACAGGCCAGTCGGCCGGTGATCATTTGCAGGGCTCTTTTGTATCGGCAGATAATCCCATCGCTGTAACTTTGAAAGACGACCTTGTGCAAATATCCAGCTGTGCCGACCTTATTGGCGACCAGGCGGTGCCTATCAGTGTACTTGGCACGCAGTATGTGGTTACAAAAGGGTATTTGGCACCCAATGGCAGCGGCCAGATTTTTGATTATATATATGTAACGGCAACGGAAAATAATACTTCAGTTTTCAGAGATGGTGCTGCTATGCCCGTGGCTATACTGCAAAGAGGTCAATCTGCCAAGTTAGATTTATCGAATGCAAGCACATATATCAGTTCTGATAAAAAAATATATGTTTATCATTTGACAGGCAACGGCTGCGAAGCGGGTTCAGCCGTGATCCCTAAACTAAATTGTACCGGCTCTGGATCAGTAAACGTTGTGAGAAGCAAGCCGGATATGTTTGCGGTAATGATCACCACAAAACATGGCAACGAAGGTGGTTTTACCGTTAATGGCAACAGCGGGATAATTGACGCAAATGACTTTAGCCCCGTACCGGGCACCGGTGACGAGTATTTTACGGCACGAATAAACCTCAGCAATAAAGTCTCAGTTGGCTCGCCCATTAATTTTGCTAACTCTACCGGAAATTTTTCTCTGGGGTTTATAAACGGTGGTACCAGTAATGGTACGGCTTACGGTTATTTCTCCGATTATAAATCAAGTAATGTTCAAACCGGTTCAATAAAAATCTGCCCTTCTGGAACTGCGCAGCTTTCTGCATACGGTGGCGTAGCATACAAGTGGACACCAGCCACCGGCCTCGATAATCCCAATATTGCCAACCCTAAGGCTTCGCCCGCAACAACTACCGATTATACGGTTGAAATAACCACAGCCGATGGTTGCGTTGACTATGCAAGCGTGCGCGTGGAGGTATCTAATTCTGGTGTCCCCATGCCGGCCTCGGTAGCTATTGCCGCTACCTCAACCAACGTATGTGCAGGCAGCCAGGTTACATTTACCGCAACGCCAACTAATGGCGGCACTGCACCTACATATCAATGGCAGGTAAATGGTGTTAATGTAGGCGCAAACAACGCCACTTTCAGCTCCAGCACTTTGGCAAACGGCGATAAAATAACCTGTTTAATGACCAGCAACGCACCGTGTGCCACACCAACACAGGCTACAAGTAATGTGCTGGATATGGAAGTTTCTTCATCGGTGCCCTCAATAAGTATTGCAGCATCTCAAAATGGTATATGTTTAGGCACCCCGGTTCTTTTTACTGCAACAATTGCTAATGGTGGTACAACCCCTGTTTATCAATGGAAAGTTAATGGCGTGAATGTTGGTCTTAATAGTCCAACTTTTAGTAGCAGTACGCTGGTTAATAACGATAATGTTACCTGTACGTTAACAAGTAATGCACCATGCGCTGTTCCTGGTACAATAACCAGTAACGCGGTGAACATGGTTGTTAACTCTGATGTGGTATCGATAAGTATTGAGCCGTCACAAAATAACCTTTGCCAGGGTACATCTATCACATTCACAGCTACTATTACCGGTGGAGGTGTTTCGCCCGTTTACCAATGGAAAATTAATGACGTTAACACAGGCGCTAACAGCCCTTTATTTAATAGTTCCGCTCTGGTAAATGGAGACAAGGTTACTTGTACTGTTACAAGTAATGCACCGTGCGCTGTAATGCCATCTGTTACAAGCAACCAGGTTACTATCGCTACTAAGCCCTATGTGACACCCACGGTGGCCGTAAGCCAGATGGCCGGCAATCTTTGCCAGGGCGATATTGCCAGCTTTACTGCAACGGTTACCAACGGTGGCGCAAATCCATCGTATCAATGGCAAGTAAATGGTATCAATGCAGGCGGAAATACCTCAATCTTAAGCATCGGAACCCTCGCTAATGGCGATGTTGTGCGATGCATAGTTGTAAGCGATGGGATATGTACAATTAATCCGGTTGTGAATAGTAACCCAGTAACCGTTGTTTTAAACAGCCCTGTTACACCAGCAATAACTATTGCCGCATCTGATAATAACGTGTGTGCCGGTTCGCCCGTAACGTTTGCTGCCAATGTCTTAAACGGCGGTAGCAACCCAACATATCAATGGTTGGTTAATGGGCATGCAGTTGGCCAAAACAGTTCCTCGTATCAAAGCAACACTTTTGTAAACGGTGATGTGGTTACTTGCAGGTTAACAAGCAGTGATCATTGTGTATTGCCGGCTACCGTAGAAAGCAGCACCATTAATATGATTATTAACCCGCTCCCGGTTGTAGATGCCGGCGGTGATAAAACAATTGAGAAAGGTGCAAGTGTTGCATTAAGTGCATCTGCCACCGGGAATATTGATGATATTACCTGGAGCCCATCCACGGGCCTCAGTAATTCTAAAGTATTAAACCCAATGGCAAGTCCTGCTATCAGTACCACTTACCGGCTTACGATACGCACTACAAGCGGTTGTATCGATATGGACGAAATGAAGGTGACGGTATTAACTAAATTGGTTATCCCAAATACATTTTCACCTAATGGTGATGGTATTAACGATTACTGGGTAATCAAAAATTTTAGTGATTATCCGGGCGCCACTTTAGAAGTGTTTACCCGTTGGGGGCAAAGTGTATATCGCTCAAAGCAAAGCAGCCCGGCTTGGAATGGTACTTACAATGGCAAACAGCTACCCGCAGGAGTGTATTATTATGTTATACATATTGATAATGATAGCTCGCCTTTCAGCGGCACTATCACTTTAATAAGGTAAACAATCAGTTAATCTAAACAAATGTTCTCGTTTTGCAAATTTTGCGAGTGTATAGGGCTCGGTCATTAAAAATATTTGGATGCCAAATGTTTTAGCTGCTTCAAGATGCTGAGGGCTATCATCGATAAGCAACGTTTCTTCGGTGGTAGACCATTTTTTGCCAAAACTTGCTCAAAAATATCCAGTTGCGGGTCTGAGCTTGCCAATCAAATGCGAGTGGTGTCTAAATAAGATTCGTAGATGCCGTATCACAGCACCATCATCAAAGAGGTGGGAAGCTCATATTGAGTTGAAACAATTCAGCCCGTGAGATTTATTTAGGCTAAAAATTTACGACTCGCTATACCCGATTGACGGAAGAAAAAGGCAATTCATCAAGAGTTGTATACAGCGATCAAAGTCGACGCAGGAATTGGCAAGCGCTTATCTCGCAGTTTCAGCATGATCTTTCAACAACCCGTACATCTCGATCAGTTTCCGTTGTATGGTCAGCACTTCTTTTTCCCTTAATTTTAGTTTTGATCGGGATGCCCTGATCGTCCGAGACGTAACCGGTGCAGGCTCTTCGCCATGATTAAACAGGGCAGCTAAACTGATCCCAAGAACCCTTGCGATTTTTTTAGCCCGGGTAAAAGTGATCTCGGTCACGTTGTTCTCGATCCTGGAGAATGCCGGTAAAGTTATCCCTACCTTGCTGGCCATTTCCTGCTGGCTCCAGTGCCGCTGTTGTCGCAGCGTTTTTATCGTTTGGCAAATCTCAGACATTTGAATTTGTTTTTTGCTGTATACGATGGCAGCCCCACAGGGTTTCATTTGGTAACGCAGCGCAAACAATTTTGATGCTTAGATCATTTTAAAACCATGGATATAGATAAAGCATATAAACTGATCAGCGACAAGCTTTTCTTGTGGTTGAAGGATCTGATACGCATCCTGCCCAATATAGCCCTTGCGGCATTGATCCTGGTCATTGGCTTCTACCTGGCTAAAATAGTCAGCGGTGGATTGAAAAAGGTCTTCCGAAGGTTCGTTAAAAATGAAGCCCTCGACAATCTGTTCGGCTCACTCGTTTATGTCTTTTTGTTAGGAATCATCATCTTTATTGCTTTAAGCGTACTCAAACTGGACAAAGCCGTAACTTCGATATTGGCGGGCGCCGGTATCTTGGGTCTGGCACTTGCTTTTGCTTTTCAGGATATTGCAGCAAATTTTATGTCAGGGATCTTTCTTTCGGTCAGAAAACCGCTTTTTGTTGGCGACATCGTGAAGATCAAAGATTACATGGGCAAAGTTGAAGAGATCAATTTGAGAGATACGGTGATCCGGACCTATCAGGGTCAGATGGTAATCATTCCGAACAAGGATGTGTTCCAGAACCCGATCGAAAATTACACCTTATTGGGCAAACGAAGGATGGACCTGACGGTCGGTGTTTCCTATGGAGATGACCTGGACAAGGTTATGCGCGTTACGCTGGATGCGGTTAAAGATATTGAGGGTTTAACGGAAGATGAGAACACTATGTTCTTTACAGAATTCGCCGATAGTTCGATCAATTACGTGATCAGGCTTTGGATAAGCATCCATGATAACGCGAACATACTCGAGGTGAAAAGCCAGGCCATCATGCGTATCAAAAAGGCTTATGAAGCAAACGATATTATGATTCCTTATCCGATCCGCACGATGGATTTTGGTATCAAGGGCGGGGTTCCCTTGAGTGATATGAAAATGTAGTTGTTAATTCTTTAAGATCAACCGGAATGAAATTTTAAGTGTGTTCTCAGATTTTTAAAATATTGATATACATAACGTTATGCCCATTTTCAATACCTCGAAGGTAAAAAATGAAAACAGGTTACGGAATAGGTATCGTAAACGTTGAAAATTTTAATAGGTCTAAAAATACAAAAGCCTGTAAATCAATTAATTTACAGGCTTTTTGTTGCCGTTTGAACGGCTCTCAGTGCGCCCACCTGGGCTCGAACCAGGGACCAAAAGATTATGAGTCTTCTACTCTAACCGACTGAGCTATAGGCGCTGAAAATATTGGTTATTTTCGAGGCGCAATATTACGCAATTGCACGCAATTAACAAAAGTATAATCCTGATTTTTTTAAAGTTTTCAAGCATAACTGCTTGCCACTGTATAACAATCTGAATGCCAACACTCATTTTTTCAGAAAGCTTCACCCAGGTTTAGCATGATAGCTCGGTATCCCTGGCTAAATCCATAATCAATACCAATATTGGTGTTTGCACCTTTGTTGAACTTGATACGCAAACCTGTGCCGGCAGCAGGATGCCACGATGTGAACAAGCTTTTAGAACCGCTAACGGTGTTGATATTACTAAATAACACAAAACCCAACAAACCATTGCTTGTGATATCTCGCCTGTACTCTGTCTCAAAGTAAAACAAGGTACGGCCCCTGTAACGATTCTGATCAATACCGCGGGCCGAGCGGTTGTACGGATCCCATCCGGTACTTGGCAAATCGAGGTATGGGGTTTTATTTGAGAATGCTTTCCACAGGTATGACCAAAACGCCAATGTATTTTGCTGATTAGGATTAGCGGGATTCATTGAGATATACTTGCGCACATCAATATAGATAGAGGTCCAGTTTTCCTGGCTGCCCAAAAATGTAGGGTTTACGCGATAAATCACATTAGCGTAGGCGCCGGGCAGTGGATTTATTGAGTTATTGCGCGTATCGTATAGCAAGTTTAAGCTAATACCTGATGAAAAAGAATTGCCGCTGGTGCCATAACTATATCCGGCAAACGTTGGCAGGTCGATATTTGGTTCCTCACTTTTTATACCGATACGGTAATCCAGATTGTAGCCTATACCGGCAAAAAGGTAGGGCTTTATACGTTTTAAAACGCTTTGATAAAAGCGTATATACTTGTAATCAACAAGGCTACGGTCGAGGTAGCCATTTCTACTGCCCAATCCCCATGTATATTGCGGATAAACCAGGAAACGGGTGTCGCCCTGTATGGTCCACTCATTATTTGGCAGCCATATACTGTTGCGCAAAGGCAAACCAAAACGGCCTTTAAAGTTAAAATAAGGGGTAAATGTTGCGCTTGAAATGTTAGTTGTTTGCCT
>JAESTD010000099.1 GCA_016763755.1 Mucilaginibacter sp. | reverse complement strand
CGCTTTTATAAAGTGTACCAAACAGGTAGCCAAGGAACATTACCCCTGTCCAAGGCAGGATAGCGTACAGATCGAATACGAAATGATTGCCATCCAACGCAAATACCGAACCTCTGGCAGTAAAAAATACTTTAAGCAATACGTCTTCGGTAGTATTTGGCTTTGCAACTATATAGTTGATAGCATCGTGCCCAACAATAAGTATTATGCCTACTACGCCAATGGCACGCACAGGCAGCCATGTAAGCAATCCCAAAATAACCATACTAAAACCAATGGCCCATATCACCTGCAATGCGATGCTGTTAAACAGCGGATTAAGCGAAAACGCCAGAGACATGAGTACAATCTCTACGAGAATTAGCCATAAACCGCGCTTGATCAGGAAACTGCTTAATTCGCCTTTTGTTCGCCGTGTGCTCACCAGGTAAGCCGACACGCCACTGAGAAACACAAATATTGGCGCACAAAAATGTGTTATAAAGCGGGTAAAGAATAAAATAGGCGTAGTGGTTTTAAGATTGGTTGGATCTGCAAATGCACCGGCATCATGCAAAAAATCTCGCACATGGTCCAAAGCCATTATCAGCATAATGGCGCCACGTAGTATATCAATTGATTGGATCCTCTGTTTGGTGGATAAAGAGGTAGTGGTCATTGCTTTCAGGATTTTGGTTACCTGAAAGTAGTTAATTTATTTAGTTTCCGCAACCGGAGCTTCTTGTTTATCAGCACGTTTGCGCAGATACAGCCATGATAAGAGATAGAGGCACAATATCCCTAACAAAAAGCCACCAAGTACGTCGGTGAACCAATGCGCGCCTAAATAAATACGAGAAATGGGGATGGTAAAAATCAAAAAGGCGCTAATCAAAATCAGCGAATATTTTATCCATTTGGCGATACCATCTAACTGGAGCATCAGCAATATCAGAAATCCGAAAAATACGACGTAGAATTGCATGTGCCCGCTTGGGAAGCTTTGCTGGGTTGTTTTCAAAACGATGCGCACCAGATCCTCAGATGGTCGCGGTCGATTAACAAGAGCTTTTACGATAGTACTAACCAACCCGCTTACCCCCGTGAGCAGTACAAAACCGGCAGCTTTTTTATACTTAAACAAAAAGAAAATTAAGGCCGTTGACAGCACCAATATCACCGACTCGGGCATGTAACCCGGCGTGCTGATGAGGTACATAACGGTATCGATGAAAGGATTTTGATGTTCCTGTATCTCGCGAGAGAATTTGAGATCGATAGACGAATTTGGATAGATATGCACCAAAACAGATAAACCTATAAAACCGACAGTTATGAGTATGAGTACAAATGACAAAATGCGTTGCCGGCGTTGGTTCATATGTTTATATCAGGTCTTTAAAATGTTTATAGTTCGATTTTATAGTGTCTATCACTTCGTCCATACGGCCATTGAGCATCAACTTGGTCATGGACACGGCCATGCCTTTTACCTGGCTTAGCTCTACCTTGGGCGGCATAGCCAGGGCGTTAGGGTCTGTCATGATGTTGATCACAACCGGGCCATTATACAGGAACGCTTCGCGTAGCGAATGCCTCGCCTCATCAGGATCATTGATGGTGAAGCCTTTAATACCCATAGCTGTTGCTACCATGGCAAAATCAGGATTAATCATGTCGGTTTGCCAATCGGGCAGGCCTGCTACTTCCATCTCCAGTTTCACCATCCCTAAAGAGCGGTTGTTAAATACCACTATCTTTATGGGCAGGTTATATTGCGTGATAGTTGCCAGGTCGCCCAGTAACATGGATAGCCCGCCATCGCCACAAAGTGCCACCACCTGCCTGTTCGGCATAGCCAGCGCAGCGCCGATAGCCTGCGGCATGGCATTAGCCATTGAGCCATGATTAAAAGAGCCTATCATTCTGCGCCTACCTGTAGCGTTAATGTAACGCGATCCCCACACGCATGACATGCCTGTATCTACAGTAAATATAGCATCTGTAGCGGCAATTTCATCGAGCAAACTGGCAATGTATTCGGGGTGGATATTGTCCTTGCGGCCTTTGTCCTCCACGTAGGTTTTCATATTCTTTTTCACTTCACCATAAAACTCCAATTGGGCTTTGGCAAAGGAGTCATCCTCGTTTTGTTTGATAAGGGGTAACAGTGCGGTTAGGGTATCTTTGATATCACCGTTCAAGCCTACCTCAACTTTGGCTCGGCGACCGATGCGTTCCGGCTTAATATCCACCTGCACTATCTTGCAATCGGTAGGCATAAATGGTGTGTAAGGGAAATCGGTACCAAGCAATATCAGTAGATCACTCTCGTGCATGGCATGGTAAGCAGATGGGAGACCAAGCAAACCGGTCATACCAACTTCGTACGGATTATCATATTGGATAAGCATCTTGGAGCGGAACGAATAGGCTACCGGCGCATGCAATTTTTGTGATAAAGCAACTACATCGTCATGCGCTTCGCCCGCGCCTATGCCACAAAATATGGTGATCTTCTTGTGGCTGTTCAGCAGATTAGCGAGTTTTTGAATATCCTCGTCAGACGGGCGGATAACAGGTACAGGGTTATAGTTGATAGTCGATGAAGTGATCTCCTCGGTATCCATGCTGGTTACGTCGCCCGGCAGCCCAACAACCGCCACTCCTTTGCGGTGCAGGGCAGCCTGTATAGCGGCCTGCATCATCCTCGGAAACTGTTTTGGTGTAGTAGCCACCTGATTATAATGGCTGCAATCATCAAATAATTTGATGGTATTGGTTTCCTGGAAATACTCTGTACCGTACTCAAAACTGGCTACGGTTGAAGCTATGGCCAATACCGGCGCCTCAGAACGGTGAGCATCATACAAACCGTTAATAAGGTGCACATGGCCCGGCCCGCTGCTACCTGCGCAACATGCAAGGTTACCGGTTAATTGAGCTTCGGCACCTGCGGCGTACACCCCGGCTTCCTCGTGTCGTACGTGAATCCACTGGATGCTCCCTTCGCGGCGTACTGCGTCGTTCACTTCGTTTAAACTATCGCCGGTTACAGCGTATATACGTTTTATTCCGGCATTTACCAGCATCTCTACCAGTTGGTCTGCAATCTTGGCCATGTTATCCTATTTGTAATAGTACAACCTGATATGCCGATACGGGTTTTAAATATTTAAGAAAACGCATTAGTCCCACATAGTAAAAATTTGATGAACAAAAAAGCCCCGGTGAATTCACCAAGGCTTTTGTACTTTAAAGAAGTAATATTAATTACTCGCCTTTTTCAGCATTTTCTTCTTTGTCAGATGCTGCCGGTGCTTCAGTAGCAGGAGCCTCTTCTACGGCCGGTGCAGCCTCAGCTACAGGAGCAGTTTCAACTACAGCTTCTTCAGTTGCAACAGGTGCAGCCTCAGTAGTTGCAGCAGCAGCTTTACCTTTACCAGAACCACCACGACGACGTGATTTTTTCTCGGTTTTAGCAGCTACGTCTTTACCGTAAACTGTGTTGTAGTCAACCAACTCGATGATCGCCATTTCAGCGTTATCACCTAAACGGTTTTCTAATTTAACGATACGCGTGTAACCACCCGGGCGGTTAGCAATTTTCTCAGCAATTTCACGGAACAGGATGTTCACAGTGTCTTTGTCTTGTAAATAGCTAAACACTGTACGGCGAGAGTGAGTAGTATCGTTTTTTGATTTTGTTAACAAAGGCTCAACATACACACGTAAAGCTTTCGCTTTAGCTAAAGTAGTTGTAATACGTTTGTGCAGGATAAGTGATGACGCCATGTTAGACATCATTGCTTTGCGGTGGCTGTCGGTGCGGCCTAAGTGATTAACTTTTTTTCCGTGTCTCATTTTTTTGTTGTTTGTGGCACGTGCATACCGTTGGGCGGCGGGTAAACGTCAAGCCCTCGGAATTACGCGATTTTTAGTGACTGGTTAATTAGTGATTAGAGATTGGTCACTGTTTCATCTCCAACCTGGTTATAAAAAAATTGGTGATTAAAGATGAGACTAATCTCTGTTCTCTAATCACCAATCTCTTATTATTCTTCGTCTAACTTAAATTTAGACAGGTTCATACCAAAAGATAAGCCTTTTGATTTAACCAGGTCCTGGATCTCAGTTAATGATTTTTTACCGAAGTTTCTGAATT
>JAESTD010000098.1 GCA_016763755.1 Mucilaginibacter sp. | reverse complement strand
TCACGGTCGTTTTATTTTAGGCCCCTCAGGAAGCGGCAAAAGCTTTTTTACCAACCATCTGCTCCGCAGCTACTATGAGCAGGGATCTCATGTGGTCCTGGTAGATGTTGGTCACAGTTATGAGGGATTATGTGAATTTGTCGGCGGCTATTATTTCACTTATTCAGAAAAGAAACCGATCAGTTTTAATCCTTTTTACGTAGCGGAAGGCGATGAACTGGACACTGAAAAACGGGAAAGTATCAAAGCGATGATACTCGCGCTCTGGAAAAAAGAGGACGAGGGTGTCCAGCGTTCCGAATACATCGCCATTTCAGATGCATTATTCCACTATTACGCAAGTAAGCCCGCGTTCCCCTGCTTTGATTCATTTTATGAATTTCTAAAGGGAGCTTTTTATGAGACGATGAAAGAGAGTAAAGTGAAAGATCAGCATTTTGATATCAATAACCTGCTTTTCGTGCTTCGTCCATATTATAAGGGCGGTGAATACGATTATCTATTGAATGCGACGGAGAACCTGGATCTGCTGAACCGGCGGTTCATCGTTTTTGAACTGGACAATATCAAGGACCACCCCATATTGTTTCCAGTCGTCACGCTCATCATTATGGAGACATTCGTCAGTAAAATGCGTAAGCTTCCCAAAGATGTTCGAAAGATCATCCTGATCGAAGAAGCCTGGAAAGCGATTGCACGCGAGGGGATGGCAGAATATATCAAATACCTTTTTAAAACTGTCAGGAAATACTTTGGTGAGGCGATGGTGGTCACGCAAGATATAGAGGATATCATCAGTTCACCGGTTATTAAGCAGGCCATCATCAACAATAGTGATTGCAAGATACTGCTCGATCAACGAAAATATCAGAATGACTTTCCGAAGATCCAGGCACTGCTGGGTATCACTGATAAGGAGACCGCACTGATCATGAGCATGAACAGGGCCAACGATGAGCGATATAAGTACAAAGAAGTATTCGTATCGCTTAATGGCCAGCTATCAAAAGTTTACAGAACGGAAGTGAGTCCTGAGGAGTACTGGGCTTACACCACAGAAGCCTCAGAAAAGGCCAGGGTCAAAAGTTATAAGGACAAATTTGGGGATATCCGCAAAGCCATCTCTATGATCGTCCAGGAAGATCGAACATCTAAAACCAATGCAGCATGAAAATCAATGTAAATAAATGGCTTGTACTGCTAATCGTCATGGCGGTCACGGGGTGTGCCAGTAAATCGAGTGATGGAACGTACGTTGCTATATTAAAAAGTGAATATTCTATTGCAGAGGACACAGTGATTTTGAAAGGAGACCTAATTGTAAATCGCGTTGGCTACCATAGAATAATGAATGGAAAATGGATGCCCAAACAGTTCAAGGTGAAACGATGGCAAATTAATGCTCCTGATGCACCTGTAATTGAAGTTGGCATTAATGAAATTTATATTGGTTCAACAACCTATAAACTGATAAGCAGATGAAAAAATTAGTACTATCGATTTCGATAGCTTTGATAATCTATAGTAGCCATTCCTACGGACAGATCGCTGCTGCTGAAGCAGTAAAATTGGTCGTAAAAAAAGTTATTAAGGCCATTGATCTTAAAGTCCAGCGCATGCAGAACAAAACGATATGGTTGCAGAATGCGCAGAAGGTGCTCGAAAATGAGATGTCTAAATACAGACTGGAGGAAATACAAGGCTGGACAGAAAAACAGCGCCGGTTGTATGACGAATATTACCAGGAACTATGGAAGGTCAAGGGCGCGATAGCATATTACCAGCGCATTAAAGACCTATCGCTCCGCCAGGTGAAGATGATCAATGAGTATCGGCGAGCGTGGCAACTGATCCGGGCTGATACTCATTTTCGTGCGGAAGAGATCGCAGCGATGAGTCGTGTATATCTTGGAATACTTGATGCGAGTGCAAAAAATCTTGATCAGATCATGATGGTCATCAATCCCGGCAAAACACAGATGACCGATCAGCAAAGACTTGAAGCGATCAACCTTGCAGGGGACCGGCTCGACGAGAACTATGGCGACCTGAAACAATTTAACAATCAGAATATCATGCTGAGCCTTCAGCGGGAAAAAGATCTGAATGAGATCCAAACGATAAGGAGGTATTATGGTCTGCATTAAACTCACTGTAATCATGCTCATTTTGAGTTTGAGTACGAGCGCACAAACCTTCTCAGAATGGTTCAGGCAAAAAAGCACGCAAAAGAAATATCTGACCCAGCAGATCGCTGCGTTGCAGGTATATAAAGGTTATCTGACAACAGGTTATCGCGTAGCAAGGTCAGGTTTGGGGTCGATCGGTGGCTCTATCGGGAAAGAGTTGGGATTGCATCAAAACTACTATGAACATCTGAATGAGGTAAGCTCAGTAATTAAAAATGATCCGCGGACGAAAGACATACTTAAATGGCAAAGTGACATCATTAGCCAGTCAAAGCGAATGAGAACCATTGATGGACTAAGCCGGGAAGAACGCAATTTTGTCGATAAGGTTGGTCAGGTTCTTATGGAAGATTGCGAAGCGAGGTTAAAAGATCTTCAAACAATTATTACAGACGGAAAAATAAAAATGTCTGACGAAGAACGTATGAGGCAGGTTGGCAGGTTACACATTGCGATGCAGGACAATTACCGTTTTGTCACTACATTCTTAAGACAGCTAAACGAATATGTCAGTAACAAAACCAGAGAACAGCGAGATGTAAATTCATTAAATCGATTTTATGAAGGCCATTAAAGTTAAAGCTATACTAATGCTAAATTTACTATTAACAGGTTGGGTGGCCAGTGGCGCCAAAGCGCAATCTTCAGAATTACAGCAATTGTTGTTGAATATTGAAAAGCTGACGCAGTTCAAGGCGATCTTATCGGATATGAAAAAAGGGATATCATATCTATCAACAGGGATATGGAACCATTTCCGGACTTTCAAAAGGAAACTTCAACCTGCACGAGATATACCTTACCGGCATGTTGGCTGTTAATCCTGCAGTCCTGCACAATCCAAGAGTCGTACAGATCATCAGGCAACAACAGGACATCCTCAGAGAATATCGCAGGTATTCCGGCTTATTCGGAAAAAGCGGCTCTTTCAGCAATAAAGAGTTGGATTATATCCATAACGTTTATAAGCAATTGGTCAGGCAAAGTGATGCCAACACGGATGACCTGTCAAGCGTAACTACTGCAGGTAATTTGCGAATGTCTGATGATGACCGGCTACGTGCGATTGAAAGGATTTACGATAGCAGTGCGGACCAGTTACAATTTCTACGATTCTTCAATCGTAAAGCTGTCATGCTTAGTCTACAACGAAGTAAGAATGATCAGAATATTCAGTCGCTGAAGCGACTTTACGGGGTAAACTAAAACATATCAACATGAAAAAGAAAATTGTTATCAGTGCCATTTCGGCGCTGACAGGGATCCTTATACCTACATTTTCTCGCGCGGGCGGCCTTGCCGGCGATATCCATGGGTTGCAAGGAGTGCTGGATAATGTCTATAACGAAATGCTGCCAATGTGCAGTGATTTAATTGACGTTGGCCGCGCCATCGCCGGATTTGGCGCACTATGGTTCATTGCTGCCCGTGTGTGGCGGAACCTGGCTAGTGCCGAACCTGTTGATTTTTACCCGCTCATGCGGCCGTTCGGAATAGGGCTGGCGATTTTGCTTTTCCCTACCGTGATCGCTGTGATCAATGGTGTTATAAGTCCCGTTGCGAAAACCACCGCAGGTATGGTCAAAAATTCGGATGCGGCGATCGAACGGTTGTTGGCTCAGAAGCAAGCGGCAATTGAAAAAACGGACAGTTGGCAAATATATGTTGGAGACGATGGTGAAGGGGATCGAGACAAATGGTATAAGTATACTCATCCGGACGATATTGAAGGAAAAGGCGATAAGCTTCTTGCTGGTCTTGGGAATGACGTAAAATTTCAGATGGACAAGGCAAGCTATAAATTCCGCAATTCCGTCAAACAATGGATGAGTGAGGTGTTACAGGTTGTCTACGAGGCCGCTGCGCTTTGTATCAATACGATCCGAAGCTTTTATCTCATCGTACTTGCCATTCTGGGTCCACTGGTTTTTGGTCTATCCGTATTCGATGGCTTTCAGCACGTCCTGACGACCTGGCTGGCGAAATACCTTAATGTATTTCTATGGTTACCTGTCGCTAATATTTTTGGATCGATCATCGGAAAAGTTCAGGAAAATATGCTCAAACTGGATATTCAGCAGGTTAGCAATGCTGGCGATACCTTTTTTAGTTCCACGGACACTGCTTATCTCATGTTTCTGCTGATCGGCATCATCGGATACTTTACCGTGCCGGCTGTCGCCGGATATATCATTAATCCAGGAGGCGGGAACGGCCTGCTGAACAAAGTGACCAACCTGACTCACATAAGCCTTAATTCGGTACGGTCGGCATCTACAAATGCCGGAACGAGCGTCGGAGAACGCATGGCCAGCGGAGCTTCTAATATCGTCAACAGTCCAGGTTATATCCGGGAGGGCTTCCAGTCCGCCGGTAATCAGCAACAGGCAGAAAAGTTAAATGGAAACCATAAAAAATAAAAATTATGTTCACTCATCTTAGAAATATCGAGTCTGCTTTCCAGCAGAATAAGCGAATTGTCACATTGGTTATTTTGACCAGCGCCATCATTTCGGTGTCAGCGATCTATTTCGCCTTTGCGGCGTACCGCAAGGCATCCGCACATATCTACGTACTGGCCAACGGTAAAGCCCTGGAAGCGATCTCCGCTGACCACAAAGACAACATTCCTGTTGAGGCGCGTGATCATATCAGGATGTTTCACCATTATTTCTTCACGCTCGATCCCGATGAGAAAGTGATCAATGATAACATCAGCAAAGCATTGTATCTGGCCGATGAAAGCGCACGTAACCAATACAATAACCTGAAAGAGAAAAGCTATTACAATAACCTGATCTCGGGTAACATCAGCCAGAGCATCGCGGTCGATAGTCTTGCGCTGAACATGGACACTTACCCTTATGCATTTAAATGCTATGCGACCGAGAAGTTGATCCGTTCTACTTCTACTATTTACAAGATCCTCGTCACCCAAGGATACCTTAGAAATGTAAGCCGATCGGACAACAATCCCCATGGCTTTCTCATCGAGCGTTGGGAAACTATTGCAAA
The DNA here is from genome assembly GCA_016763755.1 of Mucilaginibacter sp. GTDB lineage: Bacteria > Bacteroidota > Bacteroidia > Sphingobacteriales > Sphingobacteriaceae > Mucilaginibacter. Next base: position 6,934 of record JAESTD010000098.1, on the reverse strand, counting down.
CCGGGATACCACCATTAATAAATAGTTATGTTCAAAGATATTATCGACCGTTTCAGCTGCTGGTTCAATGATCTAGGGGGCGACAAACCAGTTTTCTATTTTTTTGGGTTCTGCTTCGTCTTCCTTTTACTCATTTGGCTATCCGTCAAATATGTTCGGTTCGACCAAGGGATGTATGACAGTAACCTGCCTGTAAATATCGGCAAGCCTTCCGGCCTGTTGCCAAGGGATTCAATAACTTCTAAAAAACACAGATATGGAAAAGCAACGTAAATTCTTTCTGGTATTGCCATTACTGATAATACCATTTCTAACGATGGCCTTTTGGGCTCTCGGCGGTGGAAAATCAGCCCGTAAAGAGTTAACCCCACACAATGGATTAGATACAGATCTGCCACAAGCTCAATTTCAACAACAGGAAAGAACAGATAAAATGATGATATATCAGGCTGCTCAGATGGATTCGGCCAAAGATGGTGTCAGCCCTGCATTTTTAAATTCAATCGGCCTTAACAAAGCACAACTGAAAGATGATTCAACAGTTTCGCCGGATGAACAAGCGGAAAGGATCCAGGATAAGTTAGTTATGCTTCATCAGCGATTGGAGCAACCTCAATCGCAAAATGATGGTTCACTTGCAACTGCCGGCGGCGAGCCGGAAAAAGTAAAGCAGATTAATAAGATGATGAGGCGCGCAAATGCAGCGAGCGATCGTCCTGATCCGGAGATGCAGGAACTCAATAGAATGCTTGATAAGATCCAAGCGATCCAAAATCCCTCGTCAGTGCGACCCGAGCCGGCTCATAACGACGCACCCAGACCTTTTAGAGCGATACCTGCTATGATAGACGGGAAACAACGCGTTGCAGACGGAGCCGCCGTAAAGTTAAAATTAACTGACACGGCAACGATCAAAGGGCAGTTTCTATCTCCCGGGCAAGAGCTTTATGGATTTTGCCAGATCACCAACCAACGGCTGTTGCTTACTATTCAAAATATCAGGTTGAATGACCAGATCATTCCTGTGAACCTTGTCGTCTACAGTCAGGATGGTATGCCCGGCATACCTGCGCCTGAAGCTGAACTGAGTGGGGTTACCTCCAGTAATGCTGATCAGACGCTCCAGAGTATGCAACTGCTAAGCATGGATCAGAGCCTCGGCGCACAAGCTGCGGCAGGGGGTATTAATGCTGCCAAAGATCTATTCAGTAAAAAAGTAAAAAAAATAAAAGTAAAGCTGCACAATGAATTTCCTGTACTGCTGAAGATCAATCGTTAATTAAATTATAAAAGTTATGAATTCGCAAAATTTAAATTATCTGCAAAAACAATTGTTAAACCTGGGTTTCGGTGAAAAAATGAATGCGGAACTGGAAAAACATATCCAGTCCAAGGCTACAGAATTCAGATTAAATACGGTTCAGGAATATAACAAGCAACCTGTCGACTACCAACTCCATTTCAAAGCCGGAGATAATCATGATATGTACTTTTTTAACAAGTACGATGCGACGGTAAAAGGCCAGGATCATCAACAAACTTTTTACATTAATAAGGGAAGTGGCGTTACCGCGAAAGAAGCGTTCAACCTGCTTGAGGGTCGGGCAGTACATAAGCAACTTGAAAACCTGGAAGGCCAAAAATATGGCGCATGGCTCATCTTGGACCGGGACAGTAAAACAGAGAGTGGCAATCTCAAACTCAAATCGTTTACGGAAGGCTGGAACTACAAACCTGAGCGGGCAATAGACAAAATGGCGATTGTTGGTATCGACGAATCAGGCGCGCGTGATAAACTATTAAAGTCGTTGGAGAAAGGCAATCGTCACCAGGTAACTGCATTGAAGGATGGTCAACAGGTCAAATTGTTTTTAGAGGCGAATCCGGCGGAGCACCGGGTAAATTTGAGTAATTATAAAGGTGAGGCACAGCAACTGGATCATTATAAAAAACCTGAGGTAAAAACTGAAGCCAAAAAAGACCAGAAACATTCGCAGTCTCAGGAGGATGCGCCTGTAAAAAAGCAAAGCAAGGGCGCTAAAATGAAAGTCTAATCATTGCATTGCGGCCTGTAACTGGTAATCTTACCGGTTTTAATGGTGATAAGGTTTGGTTTAAAAGTCCCCTGCAGCGAGTGTTAGGGGACTTTTATTTTTATGTTTGAAGCTTTTCTGATTTTTCGGCTATCCTTTTAATAGTCCAATATCCACCTGTTCTGATGGTGAACCCATTACCTTAACACCCCCTTCCTCATCAGGTTCAAAAACAAAAATGATTTCATTTATTGAAATCACGATACGATAAATGTACCCATAGCGCTGGAAAGCCGCCGGAAACTCACGTTTATGGTTTGGTAGTCAACTTTAAATGTATCCCTTTGGAGTCCTTCGCATGTGATTTCTGGATCAAAAATACTATCAGGAAAGTGAGGATGGTGGCCCCTCTGTTGTTGATCAGCTGCAAGGTTTTCGAATAACGGCCTGTCGTGCCGTTTGCGGCCCATACGACAATGGTCAGGGCTGCAGTTATAAAAAACTACTAAACTACTGCCCTTAGCAGTAGTGGCCAGTTAGCGAAACGCTCAACTAGATATTTCTTTTTCGTCATCATCAGGTGAAGTTTAGTCAAAAGCACTTGATTGACAGCAAAACCGCTGCTTTTTTGAATGAGCAGACAAAGCTGTCGTGATCACCCACAGTTGAACGTCAGGGGTTCTTTGCCGGGACATTTGCAACATAATAGCGGTTACGATCCGAGTGAGCAGAAGCGCAGCGCATCAATTAGCAATATTGGTTAGATACATGGCAAGAACGATAGTGACGATGAAAACAGCTATACAAAATTTGTATACTTTTCTATGCAAATGTTTCATTAATTTAGCGTACTTCTAATCGAACAGATCTTTTATGAGTCAAAATTTAACTTTGCCCGGTCATTCGTTACAACTTGGCAACGAATATTTGTCTGCTGCGCTGGATCAGGCTGCTTTAGGATTTTGGGAAGTAAGTTTGGCTGAAGGAAATGGAATGGTCTGCACAGATCAATGTAAACGCAATTTCGGACGGGACGTTTCTTTACCGTTCAGCTATGAGGATATGCTTGCGGGTATTGTTCCAGAAGATCAGCTCCCCATGCAAGCGGCGGTGGGCCGTGCCATAGCGCAGCAAATGCCTTATTTTGCGCAATACCGTGTTAAACACCCGGATGGCGGTATTCGTTGGATAGAGGCACAGGGGATGGTTGTCCGTGAAAATGATATTCCTCAAAAGATCATCGGGACGACCATTGACATCACCAAGATCAAAGACCTGGAGATCCTTCGCGATGAATTGCTGAGTTTGGCAATGCACGAGCTTAAAACACCGCTTTCTGCGGTAAAAGGGTCGCTCCAGGTAATGGAAAGGCATCTGCAAAAGCAGCAAGATGAAAAGATACACGGTGTTGCGGTCAGGGCATTGAATTCTCTGGAAAGAATCAACCGATTGCTGAATGATATGGCGCAGCCGGTCAGGTCACAATCGCACGATATCCTGCTCCAAAAAACGCAATTTGATGTCATCTCATTAGTCAACGAAATTACCGCAAACGCCGGCCTGTTGCATCAGCAGGCGGATATCCGTGTATCGGCTGATCAGAATGAAATACCGGTATTCGCCGACCGTTTCCGCATCAGCCAGGTGGTGACAAATTTGCTCAATAATGCCATCAAGTATTCGCCCGGAGAACCGGTTATCCAGATCCAGATCACTTCAACGCACTCGGCGGTTACGGTCAGGGTGACCGATCAGGGTCTGGGCATCGCGCCGGCAGACCGCTCCAAAGTATTCCAGAAATTTTACCGCTCAGTTGAACGCCGTGCGATAGACGGTTTGGGTATCGGCTTGTATCTATCTTCAGAGATCATCGTCCGGCATGGTGGGGTAATAGGTGTTGAAAATAATGAATTACCGGGTACTACAATTTATTTTATGCTGCCCGCTTAGTTTGAACTCGTCATAAAAGGTAAATTATTATATAGCCAATAAAAAAAAGGCTCTCAGCGGGAAAGCTATTTTTTACAAATCGGGGGTTGGTGCAAGCTTTTACACTAGGTTTGCCAACTAGCATACGAATCGCGAAATGAGACAGCTGTACTATTCAAAATTTTTTATTTGGTACGGTGATTGTACCCTCATCTCATTATTTACCTAAAAAAGAAAAGATGAGATCATTATTGTACATTGTCGCTGTTATCCTGGTCATAGGATGGGCGATCGGAACATTCGCTTATGCAGCGGGCGGCTTAATTCACATATTATTAGTAATTGCGGTCATTTCCCTCATCCTGGGATTATTACGACGGGACACTACGGTGGTCTAATATAAATTTCATAAAAAAAAGGCAGTTCGATCTCGAACTGCTTTTTTTTTATGCCGATGTTGGTTTTGTGTAGTTAATTGCTCCAGGCCACTTGCTTTAGTACATTGCAAAAGGTCTGAGAAAAACCCGATCAGTGATTTGCAGTCAAAGGGGGGACAATGAGGCTTGTCAGATACGAGCAATTCTGCAGGCACATCGCCGAGACTAGGTTATCCCCCAATACACTATCCTGGCGTACATGCCGCAGTTCTTTGTTGCTCGTTGTATACAAATCCCATAAGTTGTATGGCAAAATGATTTCCGGGATACCTTTAATTTTGAACCATGATCATTCAGCCATTTCCCTTTCGATATGATCGATCTTTTGAACTATCCGGCGCAAAAAAAGATCAGATATTCTTACTTCAAGGACTAAACTTTATCTGCAAGTATATAAGGTAAAACTGAAGAAATTCTGATTTTTACTGATATCAAAAAAATATTTTGACATCGCTAAGCATCACCCGGCTTAAAAAGTGGGCTAAGCGGTACCTATTCTAACGAAAGCAACTGATATCGCTTAAAAAAAAGCTCCCCTACTCATCTAACAGCTGACATTTCATCTCAACTACAGAATCGCATTGTACCATTGTACTTTGCTGACCCTGGTCATGCCTACCCGTATTATCAAAATATATTAAAACCTGTATGAAGTTCATTTTCATCACTTTGCTAGCGATAGGTCTGGGTAACATAACCTGGCTGGATAATTTCAAAAGTGCCAGGGAAGAAGCCGCGAAAACACATAAACTCATAGTTGTGAATTTTTCAGGTTCAGATTGGTGCGGACCGTGTATACGTTTGCGCAAGGAAATATTTGAATCCGACCAGTTTACAAATTATGCAGCTGCCAATCTTGTACTGGTGCGTGCCGATTTCCCAAGGCAAAAGAAAAATCAGCTGAGTAAAGAACAGGTAAAGCTCAATGAAGCCTTGGCCGACCGCTATAACCCTGATGGCAAATTTCCTTATACGTTGTTGGTCGATGAAACCGGGAAGGTCTTAAAAAGCTGGGATGGCTATCCAAATGAAAGCCCGGAACAATTTGTCAATGACCTGAAAGCCTTGGCCAAGAATGGTAACTGATGTTATGCGATCGCTGACCGTATATAAACGGGTTTTAAAATTGATGGGTAACCGCTTTGAAATCAGTGTCGTGAGCGATGACGAAAAGTGGGCAAACAGCAGGATCAACAGGGCGGTTGCAGAGATAGCCAGAATTGAACGATTACTGACTACCTACAACGATCATAGCCAGACCAACCAGATCAACGCGATGGCGGGCATTGCGCCGGTAAAGGTTGATAAAGAAGTGTTTGACCTTGTCTCCCGTTCCATCCGCATCTCAGCACTCACACAGGGTGCATTCGATATCACTTACGGTTCTATAGACAAAAGCCTGTGGAACTTTGATATGAACATGACCGCCCTGCCCGATAAGGAAAAGGCACTTCATTCGGTCAAATTGATAAATTACCAAAACATAGAACTTGATGCTGAACATACAACCGTCTTTCTTAAGGAAAAAGGGATGCGCATAGGGTTCGGCGGTATTGGCAAAGGTTACGCTGCCGACCGCGCTAAATTAATATTACAACAAGCGGGTGTAAGCAACGGGATTGTAAATGCGGCTGGCGATCTGATCACCTGGGGCAACCAGCCCAACGGGCAACCATGGACCATAGCCATTGCCGACCCGGACAAAGCCGATAAGCCCTTCTCCTCGGTCAGCATCAGCAACATGGCAGTTGCGACCTCAGGCAACTATGCGAAATATGTCGTAATCGATGGCAAACGCTGCGCGCATACTATCGATCCTAAAACCGGCTTACCCGTTTGCGGCATCAAAAGCGTAACCATTATTTGCCCCAGTGCAGAGTTTGCCGATGCGATAGCTACCCCGGTAACCGTAATGGGCGCTAAGGTAGGCCTTCACCTCATCGACCAGTTGCAGCACGTAGCGTGCATTATCATCACTGATAAAAAAGAGGTTTTTACCTCTAAAAACATTAATATCAAATAAAATGAAGAAAAAACCCCTGCTTAAATTATCGTTAACTGGCCTTGCCTTTGCAGCTTTCCTGCCATCATGCGTTTCTGTAAAAGGTTATCAGAAAAATCGCCTCAACGATTCGGAGATGGAGTTGTCTGCCCGCAAAGCCCAAAAATTTGAACAAAGTTTCCAGCTTTACCGCGAGGCGGGCTCAGGTGCTAACGGTGGCAAAAGCGGCGGCGGCTGTGGTTGCAACTAAATATACCGGCAGCCATGAGAAAAATTTATTTATGTGTCGCCGCCCTTTACCTGGGTATCGTCACTTCGCATGCACAAACCAAGACCGAGCCTGTTAAAGATTCATCCGGCTACGAGGCGCGAAAACTCCAGTTGGATGAGATCAACATTATCTCTGCTTATTATCAACAGGATGGTAACAACTCTGCGGTAACGGGTGGTATTGGTACGGAAAAGCTTACAGACTTTGCCAATACCATTGACCTGCACATGTTCAAGTATGGCAGCCGCAATACCAGGCATTC
>JAESTD010000097.1 GCA_016763755.1 Mucilaginibacter sp. | reverse complement strand
GAGTGGGCAAAAGAAATGCGCCCCGAGGAAACACAACTTACCTACGGCATTAAAACATTGGATACGAAGTTGGGCACCCGTGCCAACCTGTTTATGCCGTCTATGTTCATGGTATCGCTGAACAAGCCCGCTACAGAGGATGAAGGCCAGGTAATGATGGGCGCGCTGGAGTGGAGCGGTAATTTTCGCACCGATCTGGAACTTGATCCTGAAAATGGTCTGCGGATTATATCGGGCATTAACAATTATGCCTCGGCTTATAAGTTAAAACCTAATGTTGATTTTACCACGCCTGCTTTTGTGTACACGTTCTCCAATAAAGGCAAAGGCGATGCGAGCCGCCACCTGCATAACTGGGCACGCAACTACAAGATAATGGATGGTAAGGGCGATCGCCTTACGTTGCTTAACAACTGGGAATCCACTTATTTTGATTTTAACGAGCAAAAATTGTTTGCTCTGCTGAAAGATACTAAAGCCCTCGGTGTGGATATGTTCCTGCTTGATGATGGCTGGTTTGCTAACAAATACCCACGTAATGATGACCATGCCGGTCTGGGCGATTGGGAAGAGAACCGCAAGAAATTGCCTAATGGTATCGCTTCCATAGCTCGCGAGGCGGATAAGCAAGGTGTTAAATTCGGGATCTGGATAGAGCCTGAGATGGTAAACCCAAAAAGTGCGCTGTACGGTAAACATCCGGATTGGGTGATTAAACAGCCCAAACGCGATGAATACTATTTCCGGAACCAATTGGTACTGGATCTGAGCAACCCCGCCGTACAGGATTTCGTGTTCAAGGTAGTCGATTCATTGTTTATCAAAGATCCCAAACTGGCCTACCTTAAATGGGATTGTAATGCGGTGATCTATAATGCGTATTCTGCTCATTTAAAGAAAGATCAATCGCAGTTGTATGTTGATTATGTGAGAGGACTTTATAGCGTGCTGCAACGCATCCGCAAGAAATACCCTACAGTACCTATGATGTTGTGCAGCGGCGGTGGTGGCCGTGTGGATTATGGCGCTTTGCAATACTTTACAGAGTTTTGGCCAAGCGACAACACTGATCCGCTCGAGCGGGTCTTTATCCAGTGGGAATACTCCTATTTCTACCCCGTCATCACCAGCTCAAACCACGTAACAGACTGGGGCAAGCAACCGCTTAAATACCGCGTTGATGTGGCCATGATGGGCAAGCTTGGTTTTGACATTGTGATAAGCAAACTGAATGAACAGGACCTGCGGTTTAGCAAAGGTGCAGTAACAGCTTACAATGGTATCAAATCTATCATCTGGCAGGGTGACCAATACCGCTTGTCTGACCCACAAGTTGATAACGTGGCCTCGATTATGTATGTAGATACCAGTAAGGCATCGGCCGTAATGTTCAATTACCTGGTAAATAACCGTTATGAGGCTGCGGGTAAATCGCGCGTGTTGCTGAAAGGATTAGATCCTGCTAAAAAATATTTGGTTAAGGAGATCAATCTTTACCCCGGCGCTAAAAGCAGCCTAAAAACAGATGGTGCTTACACCGGCGACTTTTTGATGAAAGTAGGCATTGACCCTGTGGTTGACGCAACCAGATCAAGTGTGGTGCTACTTATTAAGCAGCAATCCGCAGAATAAAGAGGTTATTCTGTGCTTAAAAAAGCGTTTCTGAAGATCCGACGCCGTGTAATTGCATTGCAACAATGATCGCAAGACAGCAAAGCGAAAGCCTAAGAGTTATACGGTGCTATCACGGGATAGCGCCATCTTTGTTATCAGTAATAGTTGACCTGATAAACGGAATAAGGAACCGCCATAGCAGGCTGGATGTTTGAGGATTACTTAGCCGCTACGAACCGGTATCGTGTAAGCTGGCGAACATCGTACATACCCATGGTAAAATAATCAAGAAATGGAAAAATAGAAGAATATTGATAAAACGGTAAACTATTTTACAACGGACTTCTTTTTAACGCAACAATGGACCCTTTCACCAATTTACACTCCCTCATTTTGTGCTAAGTTATTGCCGCTTAACACCAAAAGAAAGATGCTTGAAGCTATTGATGTTTTTACAAAACAATCAATCCAGGTTCAACACAACTACTGATATCGGTGGTAGTGTGACAAGTAATTTACCTCCCTGTAATTTTGTCCCTGTAAAAACCGATGGTTTTATTTTATTGGGGTCATCAAAAGTGTTCTTATCCTGTAAATTTCCTGACGTCAGGATGCGCCCGGTAACTTTTTTGTACGTAAATCCATCAAGCGGTATCTCCACCTCGTTAACTTGCTTACTATCGATATTAGTCAAGGTGATGTGCACACTTTTCTGCGTATCAACCGAAGCAGAAATCGACACTGCCGGTAGTCTTTCAGTTCCAACGGTGTAGTCGGAAGTTTTTATGGTTAACGGTAGAAGGGTTGCGTCCTGATGCACTTTGTACATTTCCAATACATGATAGGTAGGCGTTAATATCATCTTTTCCTTATCTGTTAAAATTACAGCCTGCAAAACATTAACGGTTTGCGCCAGCGCAGCCATACGCACCCTGTCGGCATGATTGTTAAATATATTCAAGGTGACACCGGCGATCATAGCATCCCGCATGGTATTTTGCTGATATAAAAAACCCGGATTAGTGCCGTCCGCCACATCGTACCAACCACCCCATTCGTCGACCACTAAGGCAACTTTCTTTTGCGGATCATATTTATCCATTATCGCGGAATGTCTGGTAACCAGCTCTTCCATTTTAAGGGCAGCCTGCATGCTTTTGAAATAGGTATCCTCATTGAATCTGTCGTCTGATCCTTTTTTGTTCCATTCAATAACAGCATAATGATGCAGGGCAACTCCTTCTAACATATTGACAGGTATCAGTTTCATTAGCGTTTCGGTCCAGTTATAATCCGCTGAATTAGCCCCTGATGCTATGCGTTGAATTTTGCCTTTTGAGGTCCATTCGGACATGAATGTTGCATATTTTTTAAATTCGTTGGCATAATATTCAGGGGTCATATTACCGCCACAACCCCAGGCTTCATTCCCAACTCCCCAATATCTTACGCTGCAGGGTTTGTCCCGCCCGTTTTTTTTACGGAGGTCACTCATCGGGTTTTTTGTATCCGAGTGAACGTATTGTACCCAATCGGCCAATTCCTGCACCGTACCGCTACCAATGTTACCAGCCAGGTAGGGCTCGGTCTCTAAAACTTCGCACATGTTCAAAAAATCATGCGTCCCAAAGCGATTATCTTCCGTCACGCCACCCCACCAACGGTTGACCATCGACGGGCGTTGAGCTTTTGGTCCTATCCCGTCTTTCCAGTGGTAAGTATCAGCAAAGCAACCACCGGGCCAGCGCAAAGCAGGAATTTTCATTTTCTTAAGTGCAGCTATGATATCATTGCGGATACCTGCCGTATTGGGGATAGGAGAATTTTCGCCTACGTAGAAACCACCGTAAATACACCGGCCCAGGTGCTCGGCAAAATGACTATAAATATATTTACTGATCGCCGGTTTTTCGGCCTGTGGCCGGAAAGTTACGACAGACTTTTGCTGCGCTATGACTTCGCTGCCAAAAAAGACGGTAACAATTAAAGCGATCAACGCATTTTTTATAGTTTGCACAACTGGTCAATTAAGTGTTTAAAATGCGGGTAGAATTAGTTTCCAATTAACAATTAATATCTAATATTTCAAATAAATTGTGTAACGCAGTCAGTACTTAACAACTTTGATGTTATTTTCGCGTATATGCGTTTTGCTTCTTCATTAACGGTCTTCAAAATTACCCATGTAGCTCCGTCGGTGATGGCAAGCAGCATAAAGTCACGTTAAGCAGGGTGTTTGAATTGGAAGCGCTTCTTAATGCTAGGAAAAGTCTCAACTTTGATCAGCCCACGCACCAGGTTGCTATCGTGTCCAACTACAAAATGGTAGCCAGTAAAACTTCTGATGAGAACAGCTACGTTAGTTTTTTGAAGCAATGTATAGCCCAAACCATTAGGCTTGGGTTAAAATCTTATTTTCTAATTCATGCAGGAATGAAGGATCTTGACTTCGCTGTGCGGGTAAATAATGAAATAGAGGAGCCCATTCCCGTATTGCAAAACGATTGTCCGTTACAGATCAAAGGTTTGACTCGGTCTATATAAAGATTAAATGACACGTGGACGCCATTTTCTTATTTACTTATAAATCCATGATAGTTTTTTCTAACTGACTTGACAGATTGTCCTTTAACATGAAAATACAAGGTACTCGGATGGATCAGTCCCAAGGTAGATCCCGGTGTTACAGTCAAAAGTTTTTGCAAGTAATCTTTCAAAACAGCTTTCGAGTGCGAAATGTAAAAAGTACTTGTAGTTGGTATGAGTGGTTTCTCATAATGTAATTTGCCATGACTATCCACGATTGCAGAAAAAGAATAGTAGAAATTTGATTTGCACCTTTTTAATACGATGTTATAAGTAGGATACATGTAATCCTCATCAGCGTGGTAATTATAAAGAACGTCGCCGGAAATGATATGTCGATGAACATCAGCCAAGATGCTATTACTTTTGACTGTAGCAGGAAGCCGGGCAAAGAACGCCTTACTGATATCTCTTTCGGCAACGTTGATAAGGCCTTTGACAAACATCGTATCCTTATTGCTCGGGGCTTTAAGGGTCGCTGTTTCTTTGCGGATGACATTCCTGATAAATTCATCAGCATAGAACGTCATATAGACGTTGGAACCACGCAGATCGATTGAATCCGCCTTTGCTTGGATAAGCTGTAGCAAAATGCTGTCAGGTGTTATTTTCTTTACTCTAAAAAAGGACCTGGCAACGTAAAATATCGAGTCATAACCTCTCCCGATCGGAAAGTTAATAAAAGCTTTTTTAGCAGGGCTGTACAAAGCTAAGGAGTCATCTGATACAAACTTCATCTGCCAACTCGGCTCTAATTGATAGCCATCGCTATTAAATGACAGACCATTATTTAACCTCCGGGACACTTCCGTGTAGCTGATGCCAAAAACAGACTTGAAAGAGATGCGATCTTTTTCTCCATCGTGTTTTATAACAACTTTAGGTTTACATGCCATATGACCTAAAGGAATCAAAAATAGCAATGTGAAATATTTGAAATATTTGATCATAATAGTCTATCGTAATGTTGAATAAGATATGCGAACTGAAAGGAATTTTAAGTTATTCGCTTCTCAGGCTTTTGACAGGATTCGTCACCGCTGCTCTTATGGTGTGATAGCTGATCGTTGCAATGGCCACGATCAACGCCAGTAGCCCTGCTAAACCATACATCCACCATTGTATCGATATCCGGTGCGCAAATCCGCGGAGCCAAAGATGCATAGCCCAACCGGCAACCGGTGATGCAATAAGTATGGACAGCAGTACGAGTTTCAGAAAATCAGCCGATAAAAGACGATTAATGGAATAGTTGTCGGCGCCTAATACCTTACGGATACCCAGCTCTTTGGTACGCTGCTCTAAAGTAAACGCCGCTAAGCCAAACAGTCCCATGGCCGCTAACGTAACGGTTATAAAAATGAAAATACCAAATATGGATGCAAGCTTATCTTCTGCTTTATACTGCGCATTGAAAGCGTCATCCATAAAACGGTAGCTAAAGGGAGAATCATTGTCATGGTTCTTATAGATAGCTTCCAATGAATGGATCAAGGTTGGTAAGTCAGTATCAGGTTTGACTTTTGCGAACAGGAAACGCTTGCCGGAGCCACGGTTCCAGGCTTGAGCAGTATCTGCGGCTATGAATAGCCCCAGCGGTTGAACATCATTTTCCAGCGAACCAAAACTAAAATCTTTGATCACGCCCGCTACTTCAATTTTCTCAGGTCCCGGATTGATAAAACTTCCGATGGGGTTAGATTTCAAATGAAGCTTTTCGATGGCTGATTCGTTAATAACCACCTTTGAGCCGACATCCAGCTGACCTTCATTGTCCGGCGGCAACTTCCACTTCAATCCTAAAAGGCTGATCAGTTTTTTATCGACAGTTAAGCCTTGCAGCATGGTGCTTTCTTCCCCTGGACCGGTACCGATACCAATTCTGTCGTAATAGGTGAACATTTCATATTCGGAAATGGCAACATCGCTTATGGCCGGAAGACCGGCAACATCTTGTTTAAAAGAAGAATAGTTTTTTACAGAATCTGCTACCGGTATCATGATGACGTTGTCACGGCTCATGCCGGTATCCGTATGCCTGAAGAAATAGAGTTGCCGGTCAATGACAATCCCACAGATAATCAGCCCGACAGAGATGGAAAATTGTAGGGTAGTAAATACTTTCCGGATGATCACACCACCTGTTTGTTTGCTCATTTTTCCCTTGAGGGTGATGGCTGGTTTAAAACCTGATAATACCAGCGAAGGATAACTACCTGCTAAAATAATGACCAGTACCAGTGATGCAAGCAAGGCGCATAAAACGGATGGCTGTAAGAAGAAAGTGCCATCTAAGGGCTGCTGAAGAATGTTGGCTAATAACGGTTTGAAAAAATAACACGACAAACAGCCAAGCGCGAATGAAAGCGTTAAAGCCAGCGCAGATTCTAAATAAAATTGTAAAGCGATCCCCTGACGACTAGCGCCTGATATTTTACGCACGCCGATCTCTTTTGACCGCAAAGTGGCCCGTGCTGTCGTCAGACTCATGTAATTGAATAGCGCCAAAAGTAAGATCAATATGGCTACGAGTGGAAATATTGTCAAATACTTGGAATTGGAATTGTCGGTAGTCCTTTTGAGATGCTGGTCCAAAAAGGGAAACACAGATAGCTTGATCTTCGCATCTCTACCGTCTCCGGCATCAAAAGTAGCAAGGCTACGCTTAAGCGCCGCCGTATCTGCGCGGTTTTTAAGAAGAAGGTAGACCTCAAAAGCCCCTCCACCCACTTTCTGTTCCCCAACAAAACGTTCAGCGGTTTTGGAGTTCACAAAACTGCTATTTGTGGAAACAAAATCAAATGTTATCGAAGAATTTGACGGACAATTTTCGGCTACTCCCGTTACCTGATAAGTATGGATTGTATCTGTTTTGATTGTCAGGCGCTTGCCCACCGGATCTTCTCCGGCAAAGTACTTCTTAGCCATCTCATCAGATATCACAACAGCGGAGGGCGCTAATAAAACCTTCGAGGCTTGCCCCTGGATCAGCCTGAAAGAAAAAAATTGAAAGAAGCCACTGTCTGCGAACAACAAATTGCCTTCCGAAAACTTTTGCTGGGGTTTTTCGGGGTTGGCCACGATCGCCGGCATGAAATAACGCAGCGTTCGCATATATTCTTCTACAGCAGGCTGCGATTGCTTGATGATCGGCGCTGAAGCAAAGCTCATGTGATCCATGTTGATGGAAACCCCGTTTACGGTGGTATGTGCGAACGGCCTGTATATTCGTTCTGCATGGCTATGGAAGCGATCGTAGCTGTGCTCGTGAACAACATAAAGCATGATAAGCATACATACGGCCAGGGCAATACCAAGACTTGATATATTGATAAAACTGTATAACTTTTGATGGACCAGGTTTCGCCAGGCTATCTTTAAATAACTTTTAAACATATCGTTTCGTGTTAATTTTTCAGCAGGCCATTTCGAGCCTGTATCCGAGTACGAAACTATGCCTGCGGGCCGGTACTGCCGTCTCAAATGATAAGTTGGGCTATCTTTTTTTTGTTCTTTCTTATAGACGGCCGGACTTTTCCCTGTGATTTCCTTGAATACCCGGTTGAAAGTAGACTTGGAATTGAAGCCGCTATCAAATGCGATTCCTAAAAGCGTTAAACGATCATACCTGGGATCAAGCATTTTATCCGTCACCTCCCGGATGCGGTACTCGTTTATAAAGTCGTTGAAATTCTTTTTCAGACCATCATTGATGATCCTGGATAATTCGTGCGGATGAATGTCTAATTTCTCTGCTAAGGAACTCAAAGTCAAAGTCGGTTCGAGGTAAAGTCTTTCGTTAGCCATCATCTGCTTCAGCCGTCTGCCTTGCTCTTTGAATTCCAGTGTGGTTCGTTTAGCGGAACTTTCGGTTCCTTTTTCGACAACTTCTGTTGAGATTAAAACTGCAGCCGCAGCCGTCCTGATCAGTAAAATTGCGCTGACAATATACACCGGATCACCGGAAAGGAGGTCGGTCACATGGTGGTAATCCTCGTGATCAACGACTGCTAACGAAATCAGTAAAAAACAAAAAAACCAACATAGCTTAACAGAAATTTCCAAACTTCGGTACTGGGTACGAGAACGGCCGCCCCAGCCATTGAATCTCATTGTTTGATAATACTTACTGATACACCGGTAAGACAGAAACAAATAAGTAAGCATTGAAAGATATGCCGTGACACTGATGACCGGGCTGAGTGCTTTGTAAAGTGATGTCTGATAAGTGAACTTTTTCGCGATCAAGCACTCGATGACCTCCGCGAAAAACAGAAGTTGCTCTAAAAAGGCAGGGGCGAAATGCCATGTATCCGTCCATTTAAAAGTAATTGTTGGATTACTCGTCTTTCGTACATACCAATAGATAATTGGGCCTAGCGCTAAAGAGAATTGTAAGGGAATAAAGTCAAATAAAGAATAGTCGTTTAAAAGCTGGATTTTGATCGATAAACCACGTATGATCAACAGAACCGTCGTCATCAAGGCCAGGGCCAGCCATCGATTAGCAATTCTGTTAACGACAGTTTGTACCCATAACAGCACTGAAAAATTGAATCCTGTGAATATTACCCCTAAAGTAAAAATATCATAAATGCTAATATGAAAGGTATATGAGGTCACGTATTATCTCGGTAGATCTTTTTTTTCTAATATCGACATTTAACTTTAGCTTATCAGCTAAAGATTGATAGAATACTATTAGTATCAATAAATTTGTAGGACCGATTTGCCATTGGTAGTTACACCATTGGCTTGGCTTTTGAAAGCTTGAAATCTACTATACTCATATTAAGCGACATATGGAGACAGAACGATGCAATTGGGATACGGCATTATATTGTTTTTTTTAAATCTTGAAGCATGTGTCCATGATGGTATCTACTGGCTATCTTATAGTTTAGCTTCCATCGGAAATGGGCTTACTTAAAATAATGAGTAAACAGGTGCACATTGAAAAATTTAAGGGCTTTTGCTAAACTCCCAAACGTCGATAAGTCCCTTAAATTTTCGACACACTCCTTTTGAAGCGAAGGACACAGTTAGACACAGTTGCGAATTAATTTTTTTTTAAATTTGGTATCCGCGATTTTACGCATTTATAACCAATTAATTAATAAGCTTTATTGAAATGAGTTACGGTATGGAAACGTATGATTCCATGAGTGATTGTGAATTGGCGGCACTAATAAGCGCTGATGATGGACCTGCATTTGCAGAGCTGTACGAGCGATATTTTGGTGTCTTATACCTGCATGCTTTGAAAAAACTGCGGGATAAAGATGAAGCGAAAGACTTGGTGCAGGAGCTGTTTGTGGTCTTATGGGACCGGAGGGCAAATTTGTCCTCTTACCGTCAAGTTTCCGGATATTTATTTGCTTGCGTGCGTAACCGCGTGCTTAACCTGATCTCGAGGAAAAAAACTCAGGACAAATATGTACTAACACTACCGGCATCTGTGAACTTCGAAGCGGTAACAGACCACCGCGTGCGGGAGAGGCAATTGGCGGCAATCATCGAAGCTGAGGTGCAGTCCCTTCCGCCGCGCATGCGCGAGGTTTTCGAAATGAGCCGGAAGCAACATTTTTCCCACCAGGAAATAGCCGTTACGCTCGGCCTTTCGGAACAATCCGTACGCAGCCATGTGAAAGGGGCATTGCGGATCCTGCGCGCCAGACTTGGCCTTTTCGCCTATATATTATTTCTTTTAAAATAAATTCATTTTTACTACCCCCCTGGCCCTCTTTCGCCTGTCATGTCTTTATAAACGCGAAAGAGAGATGCAAGAGCAGGAAATTCAAGAACTGTTAGAGAAATACCGGAAAGGACAAGCTAGCCCGAAGGAGGCAGAGCGGCTCGAAAGCTGGTACCTGCAGTGGCACAATGAGCCGGTTGACATATCTCCTTCAGAGATCGAGGCTGCCCGAAATGAAGTTTGGAATGCTGTGGATCCGTCTCGCAAGAAAAACAGCAGGCTGGGTTTGCGGGTAACTGCAGCAGCGGCAGCGTTGCTCTTGCTCTCAGCAGGGTTCTATTTTTATCATCGCGTAAAAACACCCGTCATCACACCTGTCCTGGTTAAAACGGGCATTCCTTTGGATTTTAAACCCGGCAGAAATGTTGCCACCCTGACCTTGTCGGATGGTAAAATAGTAGGCCTTGGTAACTCAGCCATAGGGCCTATCGGTGATCAGGGCGCGATTGCTGTAGAAAAGCAAAAGGACGGCTTCATCACTTATCACGATCGCAGCAGAGAAAAAAATGATCGGGTGGAAGCGGTAAACAACACCTTGACTACACCCCGCGGGGGTGAATATCACCTGAAGCTGTCTGATGGTACAGAAGTCTGGCTTAATGCGGCATCATCGATCACCTTCCCGGTCAAATTTAACGGGGCGGGTGAACGGGTAGTAGCGGTAAAAGGGGAAGCATATTTTGAGGTAGCGCACCGCGATGGGCAGACCTTTAAGGTCATCACTGGCAATCAGCAGATCACCGTCCTCGGTACCCATTTCAACGTTAAAGCCTACGATGATGATCAAGCTATTAAAACCACATTGTTGTCGGGAAGCGTGGATATCAAAGATCTTGGTACGGGCCAAACCATACTGTTAAAACCCCGGCAGCAGGCCAGGTTTGCAAAAACGGGTCATAGCATCACCATTAAAGCGGTCAATCCCGATGACGCGGTGAGCTGGAAGAATGGTTATTTCGTATTCGATGACCAGGGTATCCGCAGTGTAATGGCCATCCTGAGCAGATGGTATGACGTCGATATATCATACCAGGGGAATATTACCCAGGAACGTTTCGGAGGTACCTTCTCCAGATCCGCTAATTTGTCAGAAATATTAAAAAACCTTGAGCTTTTGGGTGACGTCCAATTTAACACGTTACCTCGAAAGATCGTAGTAACCAAAAAAAATTAAACAATTATTTACCTCAAAAAGAAAGGAGCACTAAAGAAGACTTATACAAGAGCATAAAAAAATACCCGGAAACGTTGGAGCCGTTGCCGGGCGATTAAGCCTAAAAAATCAACCAAAGATCTATTAAACCTAATTTTCAAATGTATAAAAAATTTACTGAATTACTGTTCAGGAGGGATTCCTATGTATATTCCAATTTGTACCTTAAAATGAAGTTAACCTTTATTTTAGTGCTATTGACCGCACTTCAAATTAGAGCAGAAGTGTTGGCGCAGACCGTTACCTTAGACGTCAAAAATGCATCCCTTACGGATGTTATTGCCCAACTGCGCAAACAGACCGATTACGACTTCCTGTACAACAATGAAACGGTCCGCAACCTTGGCCCGATATCGGTCACCCTTAAAAATACGACACTTCAGCAGATACTGGACCGTTGTTTTAAAGGACAGGCAATTGCTTATTCGATCAAGAACAAAACCGTTCTTATCCTTCAGAAGGAACCCGCCGCCGGAAAAGTGGTCGTGGAGGAACAACGGGTCGGTGGTACCGTAAAGGATGCAGCAACCGGTGAAGCCCTTATCGGTGTGAATGTAGCCGTCGAAGGAACGACCTCGGGAACAACGACAGATACCGAGGGTGCCTTCGTGATCAAAGTGCCCGGCGCTGCTTCGATACTGGTATTTTCCTACCTAGGCTATGAATCACAAAAAGTGACCGTTGGGAATCAAAGTGTATGGAATATTAAACTGACCAAGGCGGATAAAAACCTGGGTGAAGTTGTTGTGGTTGGCTACGGTACCCGCGCGAAAGGTGCGGTGACCGGTGCGATCTCAACCGTGAAGTCCGATGTCTTTGAAAACCGTCCGGTAACGAACCCTATAGAAGCTTTACAGGGCGCCATACCTGGCTTGACGATCACCAAGCCGAGCGGACAACCGGGCAACACGAATTATGGTTTCCAGGTTCGCGGATATTCTTCGATCAATGGTAACGCGCCCTTGGTACTGATCGATAATGTGCCAAGTACCCTGGGCACTTTCAGCACGCTGAACTCAAATGACATTGCAGAAGTGACCGTACTCAAAGATGCGGCCGCCGCGATCTATGGCGCCCGCGCCGCGGACGGCGTCATCCTGGTGACCACCAAAAGAGGTAAAAAAGGAACACCCCAGGTCACCTACTCCGGCAATTTTGGCGTCAAAACACCGACTTACCTGCGAAAGATGCAAAACACCCTGCAATTTGCAGAGTTTATGGATGAGGGCCTGAGAAACGCTGGACTGGCCGGCTTTCCGCAGGAGGTATTTGATAAAATAAAAGCCGGAGCTGCTCCTGACCTGGACAAAGGCTGGAACTATGGGGTGACCAACTATCCTGGCTTTTACGGTTACACCGACTGGAATAAAGTGATTTATAAAAATTCTACCCAGCAGCTCCACAATATATCTGTATCGGGTGGAGGTGATAATAACAATTACTTACTATCAGTTGGTTACAACAGGGATAACGGCATCGTCAGGTTCGGGGATAACCAATCAGACCGATACAATATCCGTTTGAACTACGACATCCGCCCGAGCAGTAAATTGTCGTTAGAAACCCGTACCAGTTTTGATAACCAGGCAAATGTCAATCCTACCCTTTTAGGGAGTGCATTGACCAACGTCACCCGGCAGTTCCCTTATCGACCGGTGTATAACCAGGTCGGTGAGTTTTATGGTTACCAGGGGTACGAAGGTCCCGCGCAATATCTTGAACAAGGCGGCATCTCAAAAGGGAATCTATCACGGTTTGCAACCAATTTCAAAATTGACTATGCCTTATTACCGGAGTTAAAGCTGACCGCGCAGGCTGCCTTCAGGTTTGAATATAACAACACGAGCGCCACCAATCCTACGATCACACGCTATAATTACGTAGGCGGTATCCAGGATATCCGGAATACACCAAACTCAGCATCGTATGGTAATAATAAGTTGTTGAATAAACTTTACCAGGTCTATTTCGACTACAACAAACAACTGGGCACCGATCACCGCATTAATTTGACAGGTGGTGCATCTCTGGAGCAAACCAGGAACGAGGGACAATCCATTACCGGATATAACTTCGCCAGCAATGACATCTTCACGCTTAATCTGGCAGACCGGACCAAAGCAGCCTATGCAAATTTCAGTGGTCTGATCAACAATCAGGCATTGGGCTCATACTTTGGCAGAGCCAGTTATTCCTATAAAAACAAGCTCATCTTAGATATTACCGCAAGAGCAGATGGTAGTTCCAAATTCGCGCCTTCCAAACGCTGGAGCGCCGTATTCCCTTCAGCTGCTTTAGCTTACAACCTTTCCGAAGAAAGCTTTATCAAATCGATGAATGTTTTCGACCTGTTAAAAGCACGCCTGTCATGGGGCAGGATGGGTAACCAGGAGATCACTAATCTGGGCTTGTATGATTATATTCCCTTAGTTACCGTGGGCGGCATATATCCGCTGGGTTCACCAAATGCGGGCGTTCCCGGAGCCAATGCTAATCCGGCATCGTCTGACCGCACCTGGGAAACGATTGAAAACCGTAACGTTGGTTTAGATATAGCCGTTCTTAACTCGAGACTGACCTTCTCCTTCGATTACTTCAACAAGATCAACAACGACATGCTCGTTAACATCGCGGTACCTGCAACCTTTGGTGCGACGCCACCTTCGATCAACCAGGGAAAACTGATCACCAAAGGTTTTGAAGCAGTGGCCACCTGGAAAGACCAGATCAGGGATTTCAGGTACAGTGTGTCCTTACAACTCAGCGATAGCAGGAACAAACTGGTCGAGCTGAAGAACTCGGACAACTATGGCGAAGGGCTGAACTTTGTCAGACAAGGTTATCCTATCTACTCTTATTTTGGTTACGTGTATGATGGCATCATCAAAACACAAGCACAGCTGGACGCTTATAAGCAGTTGCAGGGCGTGCCCTCCAGGCTGGCTATCGGCGACGTGATGTACAAAGATGTTGACGGGGACGGAAAATTGACGGCATTCGGCGACAAGACGAAAGGCCTTGCCGGCGATATGGTGTATCTGGGTAACGTTACACCGCGCTATACGTTCTCATCTAACATTAATCTGGGTTATAAGCAATTTGATCTTGCTGTGTTTATGCAGGGGGTCGGTAAACGCGATGTGATCTATGAAGGAAACATCAGCAGACCGAACACCTTTTTCTGGCCGACGCTTGAATATTACTATGGTAAAACCTGGAGCCCTCAGCGACCGGACGCACCCTATCCGCGATACATTCCCGGCAACCTTGGCTATGATGACATCAACAGCTATAACTACCGGGCGTCTGCCATGACCTTACAGAATGTTGCTTATTTGCGGTTCAAAGTGATCACCTTGGGCTATAACCTGCCGACCAGCGTAGCTAACCGGCTTAAACTCAGATCGGCAAGAATTTACGTCAGCGGACAGGATCTCTTCACGATTTCAAAAGGTACGCTGGGCGGGAACTTTGACCCGGAGGACGGCTATCGTAATGAAGGCACTTATCCGTTCAATAAAGTTTATTCTCTTGGTCTAAACGTAGGTTTCTAACAAAACACAACATGAAAAGAAAATTGATAACCAAACATATCGCACGCGTGGGCGCACTAAGCCTTTTTGGGGCATTGTTCCTATGGACCGGGTGCAAAAAAGATCTCAACCTGGTTTCGCAGGACACGATCACCGATGCGACCTTCTGGAAAACGGGGGCCGACTTTAAGCTGGCCGCAAATAACCTCTACAACGGACTCGACCGTTTTGGCGAAGAAGATACCGAATCTGACATTGCCTTCAATGTGCCTAATTCTGTCAGTAACGGGCAATTGCAACCCACTGAAAATTCCGGCACGTGGTCAAGCAGTTACGGCTATATCCGTTCTGCCAACAATATTATGGAAAAGGGTGCTGCCAGTACAGATAACGACATTAAACGTTATGTAGCGGAAGCAAAATTTTTCAGGGCTTGGTATTACTGGAAACTGCTTCGCATTTATGGCGGCGTACCATTGGTCACGAAAGTGCTGGCCGCTAACGATCCTGAACTGTTCGTACCCAGGTCGACCCGGGAGCAAACCGTCGATCTGATACTTAAAGACCTGGATGAGGCCAAAGAGGTATTACCGGTACAGGCAGACCTTTCAGCCCCGGACATCGGCCGTATCACACGGGGCGCAGCATTGGCTTTATCCGCACGGGTAGCGCTTTTCGAAGGAACCTGGCAAAAAGCAAGGGGGGGCGCCACGGCAGGCAAATACCTGGATGCAGCGTTAACCGCTTCACAAGCGGTGATCAGCAGCGGAGTTTATAGTCTCTATTCCGGCAATGGGGCGCAAAGCTACAGGTACCTGTTTTTAGAGGCCGGAGACGACTCCAAAGAATCGATTCTGGACAGAAGGTATGCACGTAACATCCTGGGGCATGACGCGCCGTATATGTATGATCAGGATGGTTATAACCCTACCCGTAACATGGTTGATCTTTACCTGGACAAAAACGGCCTGCCGATCAGCAGTGCCGGTTCAGTTTTCCATGGCTACAATACCTTTACCTCGGAATTCCAGGACCGGGACCCGCGGATGACCATGACGATGATCATTCCAGGTACCCTGACCAACAGGGTATTTTTCCCGGTTACCAAGGTCGCCAACTGGCCTGATGCACCGCAGCGTAATTTTAATACCGGTTATATTCTTTACAAATACATGTCTGAAGATCCAATCGCCAATAACTCCGGCCGAAACGGTGATGCCAGCTTATTTGATTATGACAGGCACCTGATCCGTTATGCGGAAGTATTGCTGATCTATGCCGAAGCAGCTTTCGAAAAAAATGGTGCGCTCACCGATAATGACCTGAACATCTCCGTCAATAAACTCCGGGACAGGGTGGGCATGCCCCACCTGACCAACGCATTCGCAGCGGCGAATGGTCTGGATATGCGTACCGAGATCAGGCGGGAACGCACGGTTCAGCTTTGCCTGGAAGGTTTC
>JAESTD010000096.1 GCA_016763755.1 Mucilaginibacter sp. | reverse complement strand
CCGGCAGGGCATGCCCCGCCGCCGTCGCTGCCCCGGTTACTTTCCCGCTTTGGTGATGGGGCAATGTAAACATGGAACCCCACAGGGCTATCCGCTTTTGACCCCTGCTTGAGGCAAATTTACCGCTCCTCAGCGGGCAAGGCCATGTGAATGCCGTCAAATTTTTTCCGCTGGCAGGCGAAAAAAATTTGTTAAGCGGCAGCCTTGACCCGCTCGGCCCACGCGCAAGTGATTTGCCTCTATCAGGGGCAAAAGCTAAGTACTGCAAAAACCGAGAAGAAAAAAGCAAGCAAAAAACATTAAAGCAAAGGTAGATTATGGAAACACAAAGAAGATTCGAGTATAGCATCCAGTCGCTTTTAACGGAAAAGGACGGAAGCATTTCGGGGCCAATGTCGCCGACGCTGTTTGCCAAGGAAATGGCAGAGCAGTCGGGGTTCAAATATAACCGTTTGGCAAGGCTGTGGTTCGCTGACGAGCGCATTAACCAATGTTACGAGGATGGCGGATTGACGGGGCATGATACGCTGATTATCGGTGTACAGTACAGCGACGACTTAATGCTGACCTTATGGGTGGACAGCGGCACGGGCGGTACGCCTGTTGCCATGGCCTTTCATTCGGATAAGGGGATGGTTCAAATGACCGAAGTGTATGCAGGGCAAACTTATGCTAAGAAACTCTGCAAAAAGGAAGTAGAGGAGATTTTCGGGGCGGTATTCAACGAGCCGGCCATTATCAACATCAAAAAAGATTAATCATGGCAAACTGGTGCAGCAATACGGTGTGGTTCACAGGAGAACCGCATCAAGTCAAAGGGTTGAGGATGCTTTTCCGCGAGATGGCCATCAAGGAAAAGCAGGAGGATAGGGGACAACTGCCGTCGTTCATGAAGGACGAAAAAGATTGGTTTTTTAACATAGAATGTGATGGCGAGATGGTTCACTACGAGACGCGCTGGTCGCCAAATGTCGGTGTATTAAAACAGGTTGCCGACCATTATGGTTCGGGATTCCATTTGTACTACTGCGAAACGGGCAACCTTGTCTATGGCGAGGCGACTTACACCAGTGGGGAGTTAAATGACATTTCCCTCGAGCCAGGGGACTTCGACCTGTATGCCTACGAGGAAGATAAAGACGAATACCTGTTCGAGGGCGATAGCTACGGGAGTTCAGAAGATATCATGGAAATTTTATTGGAACGCAAAAAAAGGGAAACCGCCAAAGCATCATGACATGCGCCAACCTACATATCAAACTGAGCGATAACGTACTGGTTCAATGCGTTTGGGAGAGCAGCAGTGCGCCCGAACAGGGCTCTATCGTGGAAAAGCTGCTTTTCCCGCTTTTAGACATGAACGACAGCCAACGGGAATTGGGACTGCTGATGGACTGCTGCGCAATGTTCGAGTTACGTGCAAATGCAGAATACCGTTATATCATCAACCTGCGAACCAAGACCGTCCACCTTTTCGAGGAAATTTACGATTGCGTTATAGACAAATACTATACGGGCAAAAACCTGACGAACCGGCTACTGGACTACATGCACAGTACGGATGCCCTGCTGGATATTTTCGACGAATTAAACATTAAAACCGAAAATCAATGAAAACGAACTTTTTTGAAAATATTGCGGGGCTGAATGTGCCCGGCAACTGGAAGATTGCCATCCACGCTGACCGTACAGGGCAAATGACCGTTTCGGCTCTGTTCAGTACCGAAGCCAACGGTGATAACGCCCAAAAGGTCGTACCGCCGATGGTATTAACAGGTACGGCACAAGAAATGGACGAGGGTTTTTTCGAGGCTATCGAACAGCCCGTTCAACAAACAGCAGGACTGTTCCGAAACATGGAAGCTTACCTGAAAAGCTTGGAAGAAGCCAAGAAGCAAAGCAAAATGGAGCAGGATAAAAACAAGGTGAAACCTGCCCCCGGAAATGTCAAATCAGCAGACGTCGACATCGAGGTGGCCGAATCAAAAGTGGATAAGGAAGCCAAGCTGAAAGCTTACGATGAGGCGATGCGGAAAGTCAATGAACTCAATGACTTCTGTAAATATGCCGAAGCTTTGGACATACTTCCTAACGAAACGGACTATCCCGACAAGAAAGCGGAACTGGACAAAAAGCGCGCAGACCTGAACCGCAAAAAAGAACAATTGGAGAAATTGCCCCAGTTATTTTAACCCTCAAAATCAAACAATCATGCTTATCAAAGAAATATTGCCACGTGTATTTATTCACAAAGAGAACGGGCAGGAAGTCCGTTTAGCCGACCCCAATCCCGACTTCAGCCCCGAAGCGGTATGCAATCACTATTCGGCCTTGTACGCCATCCTGACAACCGCCAAAATAACAGGCCCCGAAATCAAACGG
Organism: Mucilaginibacter sp.; assembly: GCA_016763755.1. GTDB lineage: Bacteria > Bacteroidota > Bacteroidia > Sphingobacteriales > Sphingobacteriaceae > Mucilaginibacter. The sequence continues at coordinate 3,589 of JAESTD010000096.1, read as the reverse complement.
GATGCGATCGAGTACCAGTTCGTGTCGACACTCGGCACCAAAGGATGAACCTATGGACACCAATAAGAACGAGGGCAGGGTAAACCTGCCCCAAAAAAACAAAAGATTATGTCAGCTTTATCAGCAACTCAGTCAATTTGCGCTCGGCCTCGACAAACTGCCCGATGCGCAGGAAGTTCGCAGGGACAAACCGATGCCCGTACCCGCCAGCGAACTGCCGATGGTTTTTTGAACCATGTTTTTCTACCCTTGTACGAACCGGGCAGGAACGCCCCCCCTGCCCATGAAATCGAAATGGGATATTATTCCTCGCTATCGATCTTAAGCAGACTGTACGTGTTGGAAGTCGCGCAGTACCGGGAAAAGCCCTACCCGTTTAATATCCTATTATCCTACCGGGATGTCAAACGGAGATTGAACAGGAAGCCCATCGAAACGACCCTTCACATCCTAAAGGATGATAAGGAACGGGTGAAGGTTGCCACCAGGCAAGAATTCGAGCCAGGCCATACATTGTACTTTATCCCTGTTTTGCCACTTTACCGCCTGTTGCGCAAGCAGGAACAAAGAAAGTGTGCTGAACTGTTGCTCTCGGTTTACGCTTATCTCTATCACCATGCACAGATACCTTACTACCGCGATCCCTCCAGTTATATGTTCTACCAGTACGAATGTAACAAGGAATGGCTGATGGAATGCAGCGTCGATTTCGAGGAGGACGAATACGAAGAAAATATGTCCGATGTCTGGCGCAACGACTATGTGGGGGACGTAATCGAGCGCAAGATTTACAACCGCTACCACTTAGAACATTTTTCAGAAAGGCTGGCTGGTTTTGAACCCAATGGCCCCTTTCAGCGGGAGGCCTTGCGGATAGCTGCCGATGCGTGGCAGTTGATGCAGGACTACCCTGATGCCACTGTTTTCCGCAATGTCCCCGAATCAGACCCGGAGCAGGAAGATGAGGTCGCCTGTTTCGACCGCTATGTTTCATTCGTGGGTGATGTGGATGGTTGGCTGTACGATACGGTCGAACGTGCGATAAGCGATGAACTGAATGAATATAGCGAAACTCAAGTCCCTCGCAAGGTTCAGGTATTTGATGACCCTGAAGCCGGAATAGTGACGGGATTGGATTTTGAGTACCGGCTCTTTGAACTGATCTGTAACATCACCACCCTTTTGACCAATTGATTATGAAGCACCATACCGATATTACCGAAACGTTGGGCAGCTTATATGAACCGATTAAAGCGCTGCTCATTTACAACAACCAGAAAGATAAGGCGGGCTATGTTGAAGCCTATGACATCGCGACGGATGGTCACCCCGTCAATGCGCACCGCCTGAGTGTTCGGGAAAGTATCGCCTTGGCCAAAGCGTTGGACACGACAGAGGAATTTCAACGCAGCTTTCTGAAGCCTGCGGGATTGATGCCCAAACATGTTCTGTACATCAACCCCGGCCGCAAGGGCTTCGCCATTTGGCACACCCCCCGGCAAAGAAGGCACTTGTATTTTGGCGGGGGTCTGGATATTCCCTGCGGTAAAGCTTCGGTTCCCGCACTGGTTTGGCGGGCGAACCTGACCAACTTATGGGTTTATGCGCTCAACGACGCTTCTGAAATCGAAGCAAATACCCGGCTTTTCCGTGCGCCATTTTTTAATACGGCAGAGGACGGCAAGGTTTGCATGGGCAACGTGAACGTAAACCTGCCTGCAGACTGCGGATTGGAAGATTTTATGCGCTTGTGGGAGGATTACTTCTTTAACAGCTATTTCAGCCACCTCTTAGGCAGCAATCCTGTTAAGGGTAATATCGTACAGCTATGGCAAAAACTGGTCGGCAAGCGCATGGACTTCCCGCACGACCAATTGATCCGATTACCGCATACCCTTAAAAAACTGATATCATGAACTTACCGAAAATACATTTCGCAGATAATTACCTGCTTAACCCTACTAATCCACTGACGGTCAACCTTATTGGCGCAGGCGGGACAGGCCACCGTATGCTGACCGAACTGGCGAGGATGCATGTGTCGCTGTTGGCATTAGGTCATCCCGGTTTGCAGGTCAACCTTTTCGATGACGATAAGGTCAGCGAGGCCAATATCGGCAGACAGATGTTCGCGGAAACAGAAATAGGACGTTCAAAAGCAGTTGTCCTCATCGAGCGAATCAACCGGTTTTGCGGCACGAACTGGAAAGCGGTTACCGAAAAATTCGGGACGCAAACCCTGCACCTGTTACCCGCGATGGGCAGGGCGAACATTTATGTTACCTGCGTGGATACCGTAAAGGCAAGGTTTGATATTGCTGAGGTTTTGCGGAAATCAGCAGGCCAAAACCGCATGGACCGGGACAAAGCCCTGTACTGGCTTGACATGGGCAATTCCCGTTTTACGGGGCAGGTCATTTTATCGACCCTGCACCCCATCAAACAGCCCTCTTCAGAAAAGTTCCAACCCGTTTCCTGCTTGCCCTTGGTAACCGATGAATTCAAGGAAATGCTGGAAGCGGTTGACGACAGCGACGAACCGAGTTGCTCGGCTGCCGAAGCCCTGAAAAAGCAGGACTTGTATATCAACAGCACCATTGCCAATTACGGTGCATCGCTTTTATGGCAGCTCATGCAAGCGGGCATGGTCGAGTGCAGAGGCGTATTCGTCAACCTCCAAAATTACCGGACGACACCACTGATGGTGGTATAATTATCAGGCCATGGAAATAACAGATTTAAATGGCAAAGTGATAGAGGTTGACGACCTCGACCTTGCCCTTATGCAGGCGGATGATTTCCGCCATTACAGACATACGGATAACAGGTTCACTCGGCTGGATGAAGAACTGAACGCTTATTGGGAAGATGTTTACAACAAGCTATGGAAACTAAGGACCGAACAATAATGAAAACATTTATCTATTTTATCGCGACCTGCTTCCTGGCGACGGGTATTTACTTCGGCTCGCTGAACGGAAGCCAGCCAGCAATCGGTATCATCCTCGCCCTGTTACTATGGGCATGGTTTGTTTGGGGTTATGACGTTAGGTCGAAAAAAGGGGCAACAAGAAAAAATCGTGACCTAAATTTTTAATGCGACACTTAGGGACAAAATGAAAGGGACGGTGCGTAGACAAACGGAATGCTTTAATCCGAATTTTCGCTGAAAAGCGCAGCGGGCTAGCTCCCGCCCTTCCCGCCCGGACAACCGGTCGATCAGGAAAAATGATTCATTCGGGAAACGATCGCGACTTGGGACAGCTCGAAATTCCGTCCAGGGCGATCTACGGTTGCATTTGGGGCAAACAAAGCACAGTGAGTTATCGTTTGAGCCGTAACGGACTAATCTCTGGTTGCTTAGGCCGGTTGATCTGTACGAGATCGCGTTCGATCAGCCGGTCCTTGTATGCACCGTTTGCCGCTTGAGCGTCCAGCATTTTTCCCGCGCTACCGTTTTGATGAATGCTTTTTTGAATTGGGCACAGCTGCTGAATTTGAGTTGCTGGATATTCCGGCTCTCCAGACACACCTCGAATTGCGCGACTTCGAAAGGCCATGGCTCAACAGTGAGTACACCTTTCTCTAT